>CAYQUF010000004.1:29142-32391 GCA_964420595.1 uncultured bacterium | reverse complement strand
AAACCGTTTATTCAGCTCCCGGAATCGGCGCAAAACCGTGACGCTGAACGTTTTCCGTAATCGTTCGCGGTTCGAGGAATTGCAGCAAGTAATCGGGACCGCCAGCCTTCGACCCCACCCCGGATAATTTAAATCCGCCAAACGGTTGGCGAGAAACGATCGCCCCGGTAATGCCTCGGTTAATATAGAGATTACCGACTTCAAATTCTCGCTTGGCGCGATCGATGTGGGACGGGGTGCGCGAGTACAAGCCGCCAGTGAGCGCGTAATTGGTACTGTTGGCAATGGCAATGGCTTCGTCGAAATCCCGCACCCGCATCACCGCCAGCACCGGACCGAAAATTTCTTCTTGCGCGATGGTGGCATCGGGGGAAACGTCGGTAAACACGGTGGGACCGACAAAATACCCCGGTTCGGGAGACGGCAATTCGATCGCCAGGGTGGCTTCCTGCTTGCCTTTTTCAATGTACTCCCGAATGCGATCGCGCGCGGTGGCGTCAATCACCGGACCGACTTGGGTGCTGGGTTTCTCGGCGGCTCCCACTTGCAGCGATCGCGTGGCTTCCACCAACCGGCTCATAAACTTATCGTACACCGACGAGAGCACGATCGCCCGCGAACATGCCGAACACTTCTGTCCGCTATAACCGAACGCCGATTGCACGACCCCCGACACCGCCACGTCCAGGTCGGCACTTTCGTCGATAATAATCGCATTCTTGCCTCCCATTTCGGCGATGACCCGCTTCAGGTGTTTCTGTCCCGGTTGCAATGTGGCAGCATCGGCGTAAATCCGACAGCCGACTTCTTGGGATCCTGTAAACGCGATCGTATTCACCTGCGGGTGTTTCACCAAATACGACCCCACCGTCGAACCTTTGGCAGGAACGTATTGAAACACGCCTTTGGGAAAACCAGCCTCTTGTAAGATTTCAGCCAGTTTCGCGGCGATCGTACTGGAAACTTCAGCAGGTTTGAGTAAGGTACAATTCCCCGCGACCAGCGACGCCACCGTCATCCCCGTGGGAATCGCGAGAGGAAAGTTCCACGGCGAAATCACCACCGTAATGCCGCGCGAGCGATAGTGATAGCGATCCGTTTCGCCTTCGACATCGTAATTGTAACCGCGATCGAGCCGTTCCATTTCGGCGGCGTAATAGCGGCAAAATTCGATCGCCTCTGACACCTCCGGGTCGCACTGTGCCATCGGTTTGCCAGTTTCGAGTATCATCCACGCCGCCAGTTCGTAGCGTCGCTTTTCCATTAAATCGGCGGCATTGCGTAAAATGCGCGATCGCTCGCTAGCCGGGGTTTTGCGCCATTCGGGTAAGGCAGCTTTCGCCGCTTGAACCGCGCGTTCGGCTTGGTCTTGTGAAAGCAATCCCACTTGCGCGATAACTTCCTCGGGATTGGACGGATTCACAGACTCGATTCGGGTTTGAGCGTTCGCTCGTTCGCCGTCTACTAGAGGTAAATAAGTCTGTCCGAGTTGTTCTCGTACTGAGGCTAAGGCGTTCCAGGCTTTTTCTCGTAATTTCGCGTCAGCGTAATCGGTATCGGCGGCGTTTTGAAATTGCGATTGGGGTGCAGCAGTTTCCACCTCGGGAGTCGGTGGCGGTTGCAGCGGTTCGTCTTCGGCTTCTGGCGGTGCGATCAGGTCTTCGACGGGACGGTCTTCCAGGCTTTGGCGCAGAAACGAACTATTTGCCGTATTTTCCAACAATCGCCGAATCAGATACGCCATCCCTGGCAGCAGTTCGCCGTATGGCGCGTAAACGCGAACCCGGTGACCTTGCTTCACCATCGCTTTAGCGATTTTGTCCCCCATGCCGTAGAGGACTTGCAATTCAAACCGGCGACGGGGAATATTGAGACTGTCGGCAATGGCGATCGCCTTGGCTTGCGATCGCGCGTTGTGCGAGCCAATCGCTGCCCACAAATACTCGTGATTCTCCAGCAGCAACTGGGTCATGTTCTCGAAATTGACATCGGTTGCCGCTTTTTGCGAGAACACCGGGGGTTGCCAATCGTGCTGGCGCGCGCGGATGGTTTCGCGATCCCAATACGCGCCTTTAACCAGGCGAACGGTGACGGGATTGCCTCGCTGTTTTGCCCAATCGATTAAATTTTGCAAGTCTTGATAGCTATCGCGCAGGTAAGCTTGCAGGGTAAGTCCGATATCGGTGCGCGAGCGGAATTCATCTTCGAGTAATATTTCTTTGAGGATCGACAGGGTTAGGTCTTTGTACTCGTACTGTTCCATGTCGAAGTGAATCGCGGCTCCGGCGTCTTTGGCGTGACGCAGCACGGTGCGGATTCGTTCGCTGACGCGATCGCGCGCTCCTTGTGGGTCGATCGGGTCGAATTGGGAGTAAAATGCAGTTAGCTTCACCGACACTTGCACGCGAGGCAGGGGTTCGCCGTCAGCTTCGTCGATTTGCGGCACGGAGGACCAATGTTTCGCCGCGTCGGACAGTTGCGTTATTAAATCCAGGTAGCGATTGAAATAGGATTCGGCTTCCGCTTCGGTAATCACCGCTTCCCCGAGCAGGTCGATGGTAAACGCCATTTTGTCTTTACGCAGGCGTTCGACGGTTTTGATGACTTTGGGAATATTTTCGCCAGCGATATATTTGTAGGCGAGGGTTTCGACGGCGGTGGAGACGGTGGTGGCTGCGACCTGAGCTGGCATCGAGTCGCTATTGCTAAAGTTAATTAATTTTTTGAGAGCCTCGGGGAGTTCGACGGCTTCGACAGTGAGATATTCTTGCAGGTGGCGGGCAATCTCGGATTTGCTCTGCAAGGCGGGGAGGCAGTCGATGAAGCGAAATAGCTGCACCCGCAAGCCGGGGTTGCTCATCGCCCACTCTAAGAGTTTATCGTCCCAGCGCATGCGATCGCGCATTTGGGCGAAGAACGACCCTTTCTCTTGGGTGGCGGCGAGTAGGGATTGGGCGATTTCTCGCGTTTTGGCTTCGTAGGTGCTATCCGAGACTTTAACAACCACGTTGGCGGACTCCTTGTTGACGGTCGGTATCGCGATCGCGGCGATCTCCAAACCTTTCAATTTTATCGCTGCGGGGGAGCACTCTTGTTGTATTTGTTACAAAATGTGTTGCTGGAGGTTACCAATTTTACAAATTGCTGGATTGAAGCACAAAGGAATCTGGATGAGAGAAAGAAAGAGATATTGACGTTAACAACCATAAGAGTCGTAGGGTGGGCAAATGCCCACCACCCCTTAATAAG
>CAYQUF010000004.1:0-29042 GCA_964420595.1 uncultured bacterium | reverse complement strand
CCTAAAAACTGGAGTTTATATCAATAGTTATCTCAATTTTTCTCGGCTCATAAGTTTGGCTTTTAGATAAATTGAGGCGCTAAATTTACAAGATAATACAAAGTGTTTAGATTATATAAAATCAATTTTTATGTTGGCTTACAACTTTCTGCAAATTTATCTTTTGTTTAACCCACCCTCGGAATGCTTTTAGGGTTTTATTCCTGCCTTCGATTTTACTTCTGTGTAGATATTCTGGAATCATTTCAACGACCGGAATTTCAGGGAAATGCGGGCTTGCATTTTGTCGAATATAACGATCGCCTTGCAAAACATGAATTTCTAAATTGGTTCCGTTAAATCGCCACAGCTCTCCAACACCTAATCCTTCGTAGTTGTTAAATTTCGTTCGAGCCGTAATATCGATCTCCACGGCTAAATCCGGGGGTGGATCGACGCTCAAATCAATCCGTGTCTTTCCTCGAATCGCTGCTTCATTTTCGATATAGAAACATTGGTCGGCTTCAATCCCTTGTTGAATTTGAGGACTTTTAAAGGTAGTTGAAGCCAAATTTCTAAATTCAATATCTAGTTCTTCTAGCAAAATTTCGATAAGATTGCCGATAATTACTTTATCGTCTTCATGTTCCGGTAAGGGAACCATAATTTCTAATGTACCTTGGCTGTAATTAATTCGGGAATTGCGTTTCTCTCCCAAATCTTCCAGCAGGTCTTCATACATTGCCCAGCTTACATCTTCGATTAAAATTTGTTGACCGGGAGGAATAACAAGTTTTTGGATGTTAACTTGCATTGGGTTATTCTTGAAAATTTTAATTGTACAAATGTGGAATAAAAAACACTCGGACAAGCCATCTCGCCCGAGCGTTAGTCAACATTCATCAATCCGTGCTAACGTTTGGCAGGCGGCACCTTTTCCAACATCAGTTTAGACCGCTTAATGGGTTCGGGGACTGAAATCGGATAATCGCCCGTAAAGCACGCCGAACAGAAACTATTGGGATCTTCCCCAGTCACTTCCAGCATTCCTTCCCAGCTCAAATACGCCAGCGAATCGACCCCAATTTGTTGCTCGATCTCTTCGACCGACTTCGTCGCCGCCACCAAGTGATTTTGATTGTCCGTATCGATCCCGTAGAAACAGGGATGGGTTACCGGTGGAGACGAGACCCGCATGTGAACTTCCGTTGCTCCCGCATCTCGCAAGGCTTTAACAATTTTGTGGCTGGTCGTGCCTCGGACGATCGAATCGTCTACAATCACAACGCGCTTGCCATCGAGGACGTCTTTGAGGGGATTGAGCTTCATGCGAATCCCCGACTCGCGCATCGATTGGGTAGGTTGGATAAAGGTACGTCCGACGTAACGGTTTTTGATCAATCCTTCAGCATACGAAATCTGAGTCGCTTGAGAAAAGCCAATCGCGGCGGGAATGCCCGAATCGGGGACGCCAATGATTAAATCTACATCCGCAGGCGACTCTTGCGCCAGCTTGCGTCCGAGGCGAATCCGATAGCTGTAGAGGGTTTCGTCGTGCATGAGGCTATCGGGACGGGCGAAATAGATCATCTCGAACACGCAGAGTTTGCGCTGCGGTTTAGTCACCCAGTGGAAGGACGCCAACCCTTCTTCCGTGATCCACACCAGTTCTCCCGGTTCCACGTCGCGCAGGTATTCCGCTCCGATGATGTCCAGTCCGCAGGTTTCGGAGGCGAGGACGTAACGCTGGGGTTGTCCCGGTAAAATGCCGATGACCAGGGGACGGACGCCGTTAGGATCCCGCACTCCCATAACCCCTTCGGGGGTGCCGATGGTGAGGCTGAATGCCCCTTTGCACAGGTGAAAGGCACTAATGGCGGCTTCGAGCCAATCTTTGCCGCGATCGACTTCAGTGGCGATCGCCTTGGCGATCATTTCCGAGTCTGTCGTGGTCAGAAAGTTGCACTCCCGGCGCAACAGTTCTTCGCGCAGTTCGGTGGTATTGACTAAATTGCCGTTATGTGCTAAAGCCAAAGCACCCAAGCGAGTTTCGACTACCGCCGGTTGTGCGTTGATAACGCGGCTCGATCCGGTGGTGGAATAGCGGGTATGACCGACGGCGAGATTGCCGGGAAGTCGATCGAGAATGGTTTCGTCAAAGACCTGGGAAACGAGTCCCATGTCCTTGTGCAGATGCACTGTTTTCCCCTCGAAGGTGGCGATCCCTGCCGATTCTTGACCTCGATGTTGCAGGGCGTACAATCCGAAGTAGGCAAGTTTGGCGACATCTTCGCTCGGAGCGTAGACGCCAAATACGCCGCAGGCTTCTTCGGGCTTATCCGGGCGCGTCTCTTCTAGAGAGAGGGAGTTATTAGGAATCATGGATCCGAGTCCGGTCTATATTTGGGGGCGTAGACTGAGGAATTGACACTTACACTGTATCGTTGCAGCCAAAAAATTGACAAAGATACGGCGTTATTCTCTTAAAAATCTCTTAATCCAATCATAAGGGATTGCGACCCCAAACCGATCGCTCCTACCCGAACCGAGCCGACCCCTCTATTGGCGCGATCGCCCCCAAGCCGGGTCTGTCAAGCTCCCAAATCCAGATGAATTAGGGTAACGATCGCCACCTTGCTATCCCTAAACCGACAGCCGACGCTCGATCGCCATTTCATAACAATCGCGCATCTTCGCCAGTGGGGTTTGGACGACAACGGTTTCGTTAGAGGTCAGGGTGAGATTCGAGGCGCGATCGCCCACGGAACCCAATTTCTGCCAGTTCTCGCCCAATCGATCGCTCAAATAGGCTTCCCAATCCGATTGTACCGACGGCGACACCGACACCACGATCCGCGCGCCTCCTTCGGCGAACAGGATTTCATCCCAACGAGGCGAAGGCGAGGGCAAATTCAGGTGAATGTCTGCCCCCAAATCCCCGCTGAGGCAGGATTCCGCCAGAGCCACTGCAATCCCGCCTTCTGCCGCATCATGTGCCGAGCGTACCCAACCCCGACGAATGCCTTCGCGACAAACTGCTTGTACTCGCCGTTCCACGTCAAAATCCACCCGGGGCGGTTTTCCGGCAACGGTCTGGTGAATTGCCGCCAAATACTCCGATCCCCCCAACGTCACCCGGTCGTCGCCCGTTCCCAAGGGCAGACCGAGCAGATAGATCGCATCTCCCGTAGCTTTCCAACCTTGAGTACGAGTTTGGCTCAAATCGGCGATCGCGCCTACCATTCCCACCACCGGGGTTGGATAAATCGGCGTCGGATTGCCCTGAGAGTCCAAGGTTTCGTTGTACAGCGACACGTTTCCCCCGGTCACCGGCGTATCCATCGCTTCGCAGCCTTCAGCAATCCCCCGACACGCCAAGGCGAGCTGCCAGTATCCCACCGGTTTTTCCGGACTGCCGAAATTCAAATTATCGGTAATCGCCAGGGGTTCGGCACCGACGCAACTGAGATTTCGCGCCGCTTCCGCCACCACGCCTTTCGCTCCTTCGTAGGGATCGAGATAGACGTGACGGGAATTGCAATCCACCGTCGCCGCCACGCCGCGATTCCACTGATTCGCCTGGTTCGGGTTCAATTCCGTTTGGGGGCGCAGTCGGACAATCGCCGCATCCGCGTCGCCGGGTAACGCCACCGTATTGTTTTGTACCTGATGGTCGTATTGGCGGTACACCCACCGTTTCGAGGCGATGGTAGGAACGTCGAGCAGTTGCAGCAGGATGTCGCTCCAACTGTGGGACGTGCCATCGATTTCGATTCCCGCTGCCGTACAATCGGGCAAAGCGTCTGCCGTCCACTGCCATGCCGTTTGGGCGTATTCGGGCGGTTCCGGCATTAACTCGCGGTGGTAGAGTGGCGTATCGTCGGCGAGGGCGTTGGCGGGAACTTCAGCGGCAATTTCGCCCTGATAGCGAATCCGAACCATTGCCTCTGAGATGGTTTCCCCTGCCACCACCGCGTGGAGACCCCAGCGATGGAAAATATCGATTAACTCCTGCTCGCGACCCTTTTGTGCCACGAACAGCATCCGTTCTTGGGATTCGGATAGGAGGAACTCGTAGGGAACCATCCCGGTTTCGCGCACGGGAATTAAATCGAGATCCAGGTCGATGCCGATACCGCCTTTGGCTGCCATTTCCGAGGTAGAGCAGGTAATCCCCGCCGCTCCCATATCTTGAGCCGCAACCACGGCACCGGTTTGGAAGGCTTCCAAACAGGCTTCGATTAGGGATTTTTCCAAAAACGGGTCCCCCACTTGTACCGCTGGGCGATCGTCGGCAGACTCGTCGGTGAGTTCGGCACTGGCGAAACTGGCACCCCCCATGCCATCCCGTCCGGTGGTCGAACCGACGTACAGCACTGGATTGCCAATTCCCGAGGCACCGGCTTTAACGATTTCGGGGGTTTCCATAATCCCCAACGCCATGGCATTCACTAAGGGATTGCCCGCATACGCCGGATCGAAATAGACATCGCCGCCGACGGTGGGAACGCCGACGCTGTTACCGTAACCGGCAATTCCCGCCACGACGCCACTAAACAAGCGACGGGTGCGAGGGTTGTCTAGGGCACCGAAACGGAGGGCGTTGAGGGAGGCGATGGGACGCGCTCCCATGGTAAAGATATCCCGCAGAATGCCGCCGACGCCAGTGGCTGCCCCTTGATAGGGTTCGATCGCGCTGGGGTGGTTGTGGGATTCGATTTTAAACGCCAATCGCAAACCGTCGCCCAGGTCTACGACGCCTGCATTTTCGCCAGGACCGACCAAGACGCGATCGCCGCTGGTGGGAAACTGTTTGAGCAGCGGTCGGGAGTTCTTGTAGCAGCAGTGTTCCGACCACATGACGCCAAACATTCCCAGTTCGGCTTTGTTGGGATGGCGACCGAGCCGCCGGACGATTTCTTCGTATTCTTCTGGTTTGAGTCCTTCTGCGGCGATTTCTTCGGCAGAAAATGGAGCAGGCGAAGCGATAGACATGGAACCCCCGAACAAACGGCACAGGGGTTATTTTATAGCATTGGCAGGCAGGGAGCGGCGACCGTCAATTGCCGCGTGACCTCAAGAGGCGATCGCGGGCAAAATGAAAAATGGGATCGCCCTAACCTGTAGAGCAACCCCAAATTGAGGCATCGACCGGCTAAAATTCAGTTCCGAATTAGGCGATCGCTGCCATTTTGACTTCGTTGGTTTCGAGCAGTTTCTGCAACTCTTCAGAATCCACGGTTTCTTTCTCGATCAGCATCTCGGCGAGCCGGTCGAGGATGTGTCGGTTGCCGACTAAGACCTCTTTGGCACGACGATAGGCTTGTTCGACCAGATTGCGAACCTCATCGTCAATCGCCGCCGCCGTTTCTTCGGAAAAATCGCGATCCGAACCGAGTTCGCGACCGAGGAACATATTGCCTTGCTGGCGACCGAGGGCAACTGGACCGAGGCGTTCGCTCATGCCAAAACGCATCACCATTTGTCGCGCCACGCGAGCCACCTGTTGCAAGTCGTTGGACGCGCCGGTGGTCACTTCTTCGTCGCCAAAGATGACTTCTTCTGCAATTCGTCCGCCAAGCGCTACCGCCATCTGATTTTGCAGGTACGAGCGGCTGTAGAGTCCCGAATCCATCCGTTCTTCGCTCGGCGTGAACCAGGTCAGACCGCCAGCGGCACCGCGCGGGATAATGCTGATTTTCTGCACGGGGTCGTAATCGGGCATCAACGCGCCGACTAAGGCGTGACCGGCTTCGTGATAGGCGACCAAGGCTTTGCGCTTCTCGCTCATCACCCGATCTTTCTTCTCCGGACCTGCGAGGACGCGATCGATCGCGTCGTTGACCTCGTCCATCGAAATTTCGGTCAGATTGCGACGGGCGGCTAAAATGGCAGCTTCGTTGAGCAGGTTGGACAAATCTGCCCCAGTAAAGCCAGGGGTGCGACGGGCAATTCTATCCACGTCCACGTCTTTAGCCAGGGTTTTGCCGCGAGCGTGGACGTTAAGAATTTCAAATCGACCGGCGTAATCGGGACGGTCTACCACCACTTGACGGTCGAAGCGACCGGGACGCAGCAGTGCCGAGTCGAGGACGTCGGGACGGTTGGTGGCGGCAATAATGATAATGCCGGTGTTGCCCTCAAATCCGTCCATTTCGGTCAGGAGCTGGTTGAGGGTTTGCTCCCGTTCGTCGTTTCCGCCGCCTAAACCAGCACCCCGTTGCCGTCCGACGGCGTCAATTTCGTCGATGAAGACGATGCAGGGGGCGTTTTGCTTGGCTTGCTCGAACAGGTCGCGCACGCGGGAGGCACCGACGCCGACGAACATTTCGACGAATTCGGAACCGGAAATGCTGAAGAAGGGAACGCCTGCTTCGCCTGCAACGGCACGCGCCAGCAGGGTTTTACCCGTTCCCGGAGGACCGACGAGCAGCACGCCTTTGGGAATTTTGGCACCAACGGCGGTGAAGCGATCGGCATTTTTGAGGAAGTCCACGACTTCGTTGAGTTCCAGTTTCGCCTGTTCGATACCGGCGACGTCGCCGAAGGTGACTTGGGTTTGCGGCTCCATTTGAACTCGGGCTTTGGATTTGCCGAAGTTCATGGCTTGGTTCCCCGGTCCGCTTTGAGCGCGGCGCAGTAGGAAGAACAGTCCGACCAACAACAGGATCGGGAAGAACAGGCTGCTGAGAATCCTCAACCAAGCACCGTCGTCATTTTGCGGCATGACTTTGACGTCGAGGTTATGCTCGGTGAGGATATCGATCAATTCGGGATCGTCGGGCAGGTTGACCTGCACTTTACCGGTTCCGTCGGGGTTGGTAAAGACGGCTTCGCTGCGATCGGCACTGATATTAACAGTCCCTTCTATCTTATTGTTTTCGACCGATTGAATGAATTGGCTGTATTTCCACGTTTTAGCGGCTTGCGGTTGGTTGTCAAAAAATGCGGTAGCCAGCGCGATGACGACAATTGCCAACAGCGCGTACAGTCCCGCGTTTCTCCATCGTTTATTCACCGAGTTCGATCCTCCTAAGTATTTATAAGAGCAGGGACGCCTTTTATTGTTTTGTCTATGTTAACTTATATTAACCTATCTTCAGAATTCTGCCAGGTTTATCCGTGGGATAATTGCTGCAATTGCTCCAAGCTGGGATGGTCTGGGGGATAGGAGCGTTGCCCGTCAGCGGCGATCGCGGTATGGATGGGAACGATCCCGACGACGCTATTGCTATAGGCGATCGCGTCGAATTCTGCGGCTAGTCGTGCCGACCAGGGTTGCTCGATGGGAGCCAGGTCCCGTTCGGTTAGGGCGTCAACCAATCGCGATCGCATAATTCCCGGCAAAATCGCCCCGTCGGTTGGCGGCGTCCACCAGCGTCCGTCTCGCCATCCCCACAGATTGCCCGTGCTGGTTTCGAGCCAATGACCGTCTCTATTGATTAAGATAGCTTCCCCCGCCCCTAGTTGTCGGGCAGCTTGCAGTGCCAGCCAGGGGGGAAGGTAGTTGCCAGTTTTGTATCCGGCGATGGCGCGGCGATATAAGGGCGTATCGGCAACCCACGCAGCGATCCCGTCTTGTTGTTTTTGGGCTAAATTGGCAGGGAGCGATCGCCCCCGAATCCATTCTCTCCCGTCGGGAAACAGGGCAATTCTCAATACGGGATAGTCCCTCGCTAAGGCTTGCGCGCCTTGTCGGATGCGTTCCCAATCTGGGGCTTGCCAATTTAACGATTTTATGCTACGCAACAGGCGATCGCGATGCGCCGTCCAAGCGGTGCGCGGGTCGTCTAAGGCGCGATCGTGAACCCGCAGCGTGGTAAAAACGGTCGCACCATAGAGCAATCCCGGATCGTCGATGGATAGGGAAATGGTATTGCCTTCAACTAACCGTCCGTCGTACCAGAAGCGTTGCAAGAGTCGAAACCGTTATGAGGGCAAGGTTCCTTATTTTATCATCCTATCGACCGCCCGCCGCGATCGCCGAATTCGCCAATTGCACCATCGCCGCCTTATCTTCCGCCGAATTTCCACCGGCTCCTTTTAACTCGAAGCGATACCGCACGCCTTGCCATTCCCATTCAATCACCGGTGGCGCGCAAGATGCCCCGCATTGCATGGGATTGTAATAGCCGGTCACGCCATTGGCGAGGGGGACGGTTTCGCTAAATTCCTCGCCGGTTTCATAGTAATCGCCGCTTCCTTCCCGACCGGCGAAGAAGCCGACAAAACACGCCGTGGCGCGACAGTTGGGCGCAAAGCCGATATGAATTTGATAGGTATCGGCATTGGCACCACCATCGACGTACACCTGCTCCTCCGGTAAAGGAACCCGAGCGGGGAGCAAGATGGGAATTTCGGCGTTGGCTTGGATTTCCGGCAGGATGTCCTCAAAAATGGGAGCGACCGAAGTCTCTGTCGCAGCCGTGGTTTCGGCAGTTTCGACATTCGACGGTTGCGAGGCGACCGGTGACTGGGTTGGAGATGAGGCGGCTGAATCTGAAGGTGTCGTTGTTTCCTCCGTCTCGGTCGGCGTCGTCGCGCTGTCGGAGGAGAAATTGCTACATTGACTCAGGAGGGGGGTCGTTCCGATTAGAATGACACTAACAAGCCACCCGAGTTTCAATCGATCGTGCATTTGCAGTTATCCTTGTTTTCGCGAATGGGTTCTAACGGCGATCGCTCGCACGAGAGCCGTCGAACTAGAAAGTTAGAGATTGCGTGGGGTTGGCGTCGGTCGCGATGGCTTGCGAGATAATTAAGACAAACCGACGTTACCTCTAATTCTTAGGATATCGATCGCCCGCGATCGCCTGCCATCCGGACTGACAGTTTCTCGTCCGTCTCGCTTTTTCTCAATCTAGAACTCGAATGCCCCTACCGCGACTGCTGACCCTCATTCTCGGCATTGGCTTCATCCTCGGGCTGATGCTGTGGTTGGTCAATGCCTTATATCGACTGTATATCGAAGTGTCCTATACGGCACCGATTTTAGGCATCCTGCTGCTACTGCTGCTCATCGTCCTGCTGGGAACCCTAATTGCAGCGTTCGTGTATTATGTCGGGATGTCGCGGCGACCGAGTCGGGGCAAACGGCAGCGCCAGCGTCCAAAAGCCCCAGAAAATAAGGCAGATGCCGCCTCGGAAAATTTGCAAGCGGTGCGAAAACAAGTCTATCGCATTCAAGATGAAGTCGCCCGTCAAGCCCTGATCGAGCGATCGCGCCAAATTGAAGCCAATCTAGCACGGGGTCACGTTCAAGTCACCATCTTCGGCACCGGGTCGGCAGGGAAAACCTCCATCGTCAATGCCTTGATGGGACGGGTCGTGGGTCGTATCGACGCCCCCATGGGAACCACCGACGCCGGAGCCACCTACGCCCTCGAACTGCAAGATTTAGATCGCGAAGTCTTAATCACCGATACCCCCGGCATTCTCGAAGCCGGAACCGCCGGAACCGAACGGGGTGAATTAGCCCGACAGCTCGCCACAGAAGCCGATTTGCTCTTGTTCGTGGTGGATAACGATTTGAGCCAGTCGGAATACAATCCCCTGCAAGCCTTAGCGGAAATCGGCAAGCGATCGATCTTGGTCTTGAATAAAGCCGACCTGTACTCGGACATCGACGTCGAAACAATTTTAGCCCACCTGCGATCGCGCGTGCGCCGTTTCATCGCTCCCAAAGATGTCGTCGCCGTCGCCGCCAATCCTCAACCCGTCACCCTCGACACGGGGTCGAAATTTCAACCCGAACCGGATATTATGCCCCTGGTGGATCGCATCGTCGCCGTCTTGCGAGAGGACGGAGAAGACCTGATTGCCGATAACATCCTGCTGCAATCTCAGCGGCTGGGAGAAGAAACCCGTCGCCTGATCGATTCCCAACGCCGTCGGGAGGCGAATAAAGTGGTCGAACGGTTCCAGTGGATTAGTGCGGGGGTGATTGCCGCTACGCCGCTTCCCGTGGTGGACGTCCTGGCAACGGCGGCGGTCAACGCGCAAATGGTGGTCGAAATCGGTCGGGTTTACGATTGCGAGTTAAATTTTGAGCGAGGTCGAGAATTGGCGCTATCTCTGGGCAAAACCCTCGCCAGTTTGGGGATTGTCGAAGGGGTGCTGACGGTGGTTTCGACGGCGTTAAAGCTCAGCATCGGCGGTTATGTGGTCGCCAAAGCGATTCAAGGGGTAAGTGCGGCATACCTGACCCGAATTGCCGGTAAAAGTTTTATCGAATACTTCCGTCAAGACCAGGATTGGGGCGATGGCGGCATGACGGAGGTGGTGCAGCGACAGTACCAACTGGCTCGCAAGGACGAGTTTGTTAAAGCTTTTATTAAAGATGCGATCGCTCGCGTGGTCGAACCCTTACAGCAAAACCCACCCGAACCGACTACAGTGGAGGACGACCCTCCAGATAACGGCGATGGGTGGGATAGTACTCAGAAACAACAGCAAGAAGACTGGTGACGCTCTCCCAGCCACCCTAACGGGTATGTAAGGAGATTCCTGGTTCATCGACTCTTAACTAGATTGAGTGACCTCAACCCCCGTCAGACCGTCTCCGCAGGCATTTTGGTTTAACGTCCGCGATGCGCCCCACCGCAGACAGTAAACGTTCCATGGGAATGACGCATTACCGTGGCTTTTCCCAGAACCAATCTACTACTTGGTTCGTTGATGCGCTATCCCTTCTCTTGCTGCCGCATGGTTCGCCGGATGCACCTTAACTCACCGCCGCTTCACTACCAACCCAGCCGATCGGCTATGGTTGGAGCACTGCGACGAATCTTGGTAGGGCAATCCTCTTGCTGGCTAGTCACGGGTTAAGGCTGGTACCGACTTCATATCAATACCAGCCTTTGCGATTGACGCGATACACCCACAACAGTTTCTCTCAACGCGACTGAGATTCAACGTGCCGTTATTGCTTGCGGCGACGCAGACCCAATGCCATGGCACCGAAACCAATCAGTGCTGCGGTTGTCGCGGGTTCGGGAATATCAGCAGCATCCTCAGAAACAGTGGCTACCACGCTGGAAACGGTGAAGTCAGAGTTGCGCCAGCCCGCCGGTTTATCTCCCGACTTAAGGGCGATTGGACTATCTTCAGGAGCATCCATGACAATCGGCTTGAGGCGCAATCCAGCAATTTCGAGATTGCCAAATGGATTGGCAATGGTATAAGAACCGCCACCTCGATAAGCTTCTGCCTTTAAATCGCGGTCGTCGGAATTGTGATCGACGACACCTTCAGTACGAAAATCGTCAACTGTTCCGTCAAAGGAGGCAGAGACATTCGAGACCGAACCAGAGCCGCTCCATGTCGCCGTCGTATCGCCCGTTACTTCCAGGGTTCCCGTTTGAGTCGAACCGTCGGCGAGCTTAATTTCAACTTCTGCTTTTTCGTACACCCAGTCATACATTTCACCGGGTTGGTACATGTGGCTGAGCTGCAACTGCTCTAAAACAGCCGCTTCCTTAAAGCCAATGTCAAACCACTCGTCAGCATCAATTTCGCCTTCTGAGGTATCGAGCCCCATATTGCTTGCGTCACTAGCAACGCCTAATCCCAGAACATCATAGCCAGCTTCTCCAACGTTTTTTGCAGTGATTTGCTTGTTGGTGCTGAGATTGAAGAAGTCGTTAACTATGCACGAGGCTTGACCGACACACGCACCATCAACGGCATCCTGTGCCGAAAAACCAAAGCTAGCAGCTTGGGCTGGAGTAGCGGAGAGGGCTAAGGCACTCCCAGCAAGGATTCCAGCTAAGGTAGAGGTTTGCTTAAAATTCATAATGGACTCTCCCAAGTAAGATAAATCGGACTTAATCTGCAAGATGATATGGAACTTAGCTTAAGTGGAGTGGAGTGGTTCAGACCGGTACGCTCGGTAAGCTTGACAGAAAAATCTCTATTTTGTTTGTACCTCATCCTAGCTAAGACTGTCTACTGATTTCAGGGGCTTTGCGAAGTCTTCACAATTCAGACTTAACTTATGAAGTTTGAATAATTTAACAATGTTCCACACCCTTGAATCAATCCAAGCAACTTCTCGTCTAATACTAGGATATACGCTCATCCTAGCTTTGAGTGCGATCGCTATCACACAGAAGATAGTGACGGGGCCTCAGTCTTCAGAGATTGCCGTTACCATTTAAGGGATTTCACCAATTGATTCTACGTTACCGAACGACACCCTATACGTTAAACCGACAAATTCAGTGATTTTACTGAATTGCTATAGTTGAATGCTTAACGCGACTGGCGGCGATAAACTGCTGATGATTTAGGGGTATATCCGCGAATACCATTCGCTACGATGCCTAAAACGGTAGCTCCTGAAATGTTAAGACCTTCTAATGCTTTGGTCACCATAGAACGATCGGTTCGATCGAGTCCCACAACCAAGACAATCCCGTCGGTTTGGGTTGCTAGATAATTCCCATCTGCAACTCCCACTAGAGGAGGCGTATCGTAAATGACTAGATCGAAGAAAGCCTTAAACTGTTCGTGAACGTACTGCATTTTTTTTGAGGTTAGTAGCTTCATTGGATCCATAGGACTCGGACCAGCTGTTAATACAAACAGATTTTCTTCCTCTGGAGAACGTTGGATTGCGTCATTGAGACTTAAGTCGGTCGCGATCGCATCGCTGAGTCCTCGTAGATTAGGTAAATCTAGCTTTTGATGGAGACTTGGACAGCGCAGGTCGGTATCGACCAGTAAGACGCGCTGACCAATTGCAGCAGCCGTTCGGGCTAGATGTATTGCGACTGTTGATTTACCATCCTCAGGAGTTGCTGCACCAATAACGAGGGATTCAATCGGGCGTTCGAAACTCTGCAAGCGAATATTAGTATATAAAGATCGAAATGCTTCCCAAAATAGAGACTGGCTATCAGAATTTTGATTGGCGGAGGCTTGGTGGTTATGACCAAAGATCGAGTTTGGTGCTGCTTTGCGAGTCCATACTGCGATAGTAGCAACAGGTTGGGGCAATTTGCTGTGAGTGACTTGCTTGCGATATTTTTTGTGGAGTTCCTTAGAGAAGGGAATTACCCCGAGTACTGGAAGTTTGGTTGCAGAGCGAATTTCATCAGGAGTATGGAAAACTGTATGAATGACTTCTACCAAAAAACCAACTCCAACACCCAAAAGTAGGCTCAAAATTCCAGTCAGTGCAAGCTGACGACTGGTTTGACTGTCGGAAACAGGGTTTAGAGTTCCATTCGCTCGGCGCATCAAGCTTGGAGGATCTATGAGTTCCCAAGGAACTTGTCGCTGTGCTGCATCTAGCTTGAGAGCTTCTCTTCTTGACAAAAACTGCTTCAGACTATCTGTAGCAATTTCTAGGTTTTGTTGTAAATCAGCATATTTTCTCGCCGCTTTCGGCAAAATTTGCAAACGCTGATTTGCATTTTGCTCTGCTTGTAGTGTCTGAAGGTAACCATCTTTAACTCCAGACATTTCGCCATAAATATTGTCAACAATTTTTTGAGCTTCAGATCTAGAAAGTTTTGCCAAATTTTGTTGCTTATCTCGTAAGGTTTGCATAGGAGCACTATCTTCTCGAAGATGAGCAGATTGCATGGCGATTTCACTGTCTAGCAACTGAATCTCTCCCATCAATCGCTGATATGCAACAGCATCTTGAGCTAGGATAGACGTACCACTTAAGTTACTGTTAAGTTGTTGCCGAAGTGATTCGTACTTTGCTTGAATTTCAGCTAATTTAGCCCCTTTTTCGATACGAAGCCTTTCAACAGATAAAGCATGATCGGTCAAAAAACTAGCTGTATTTTCTGGATCGATTAAATGATTTTGTTGCCGTAGTTGTTGTAACTTGTTTTGTAGGGTATCAACTTGATCTTGAAGTTCTGGGAGCTGTTCTTCAATAAACTGAATTCCTTGATTAAGACTGGTTAGTCGTTCTTGCCTGCTATACTCTAAATAGGCACTGGCAACCTGTTCTAAAACGAATAATATTTTTTCTGCATCTGGATCTTGATAGGTGACAACCATTATTTTTGTGCCCTGCTCTAATCCAGACTTTTCATATGTAATCCTTTTTAGGTTCAAGTTACGGATTAGTTTTTGGTAGGTAATATCTGGATATCTAGATTGAATGTTTTCAATAACTGAAGATAATAGTTTTGGGCTTTTGAGAACCCTCATTAGGGTCTCATAATCGACCAGGCTAGTGTCTTCAACATTTCGTTCTAGATTAATGTTAGTTCTTGCTGTAACCGCTTGACTGAGTAGAAATTGCTTGGCTAAACGTCCTTCTGAAGTAATTGGTTCGACTAAAACGCGAAACATTCCTAAATAGATCGTGGGAGTACTACGATCCTTTAAGACTAATAAAGACCCAACTATTCCCGTTAAAACAATAGTGACTCCAAGCATGACTGACCATCGGCGTTTGAAGACACCCATGAGCCATCCCAAATCCACGGTTTGCTCGCTTGGAGCATCTTCCTTCTGAGGAAGTTGAGATGTTTGATGGAAAGACGAGGATTGGAAATTTTGTTGATGCGATAAACTTTTAGGATTATTGTAGTTGCGGTCGGCTTCCATGATTAGAATTTAGGTGAAGTTGTTCAGAAATTCAACAATTAAATTAGTTAAAATTAATACAATGTTGCTTATTTAATACACGACAGTGAAATTTAAAAATTTTTGAGAAAAGCAATGCTATTTCAGGACAAAATAAGCAGTTAATAACAACATACTTTTTGTTTCATTCTCCAATAATTCCTATAATCTCTAACATTCTAACGATTGAAGCAGCTTGTGGTGCAAACTCGAGCGGAGTTCTTAACGTATCTGAAATTTCTGCGGATAGAGAGCGGCTAACTACAATTGTATCGTTATTTCTCAGCAAAGGATTAGTCTGTTGGTTGATGCTTTGCGAAAAGTCTACTTTGATGTTTTGATTACTTAGTGTACCATCTGGATTTAATCGGATAAGTTTAACCGTTTCTCGATTAGCTCGACTTCCATTAAAACCACCCGCAGCTAGTAATGCTTGATTTAAGGTAGTGCTGGAAGGAAGTTCTAATATTCCTCGAACTGTACCAGGTTTATTACTCACTTCTCCAACAACAACTACTTGAATTATTTGTGGAGAGAAATTAGCATTAGCCAACTGAGACATTTCCGCTGGATTCATCTCATCGGCAGTCGGTACTATAATTGTATCTCCTGATTGGATAAGAGAATTTTGGTCAAAATTTCCAGCTTGTAGTAGCTGCCACAAATTTACTGATATGACTTGTTCGTTACCCGATTGAGTGGGACGGCGGATATAAATACGGCGAATATCAGCTTGTGGCGTCACTCCTCCAGCTAGCTGAATAGCTCGACTGAGGGTTGGTAATCCTTGAGTTCTTAGTTCAGACGTCGTATCGCCACCGATAACGACGTAGACTCCCGGTCGGCTCACTTCCCCAACAACAGCCACGGTTCGAGGAGTCTCTGGATCTACTGCAAAATTTGCTGTCCCTAACTGTCGCGTTTGAGCCAGATTGACCGTGGTGGAACTCGGCACAAAGATCGTATCTCCATCCCGCAGTTGAATATCTTGATCCTTGAGACCGGTTTGTAAGAATGCCTGTAAATCAATTTCAACAATGCGTTCGGTGTTACGGTATCTACGACGCACTTGAACCTGACTGAGATCGGCAGCAAGAGTGATGCCGCCAGCTCGTTCGAGTGCTTGGGTCAGAGTCGGGTACTGGCTAGTCGCTTGTTGACCTTCTCCTGCTTGAGCGAGTTCCATTGCATAGGAACCAGGTCGGTGAACTTCTCCCAAGACTGAAACGTTGAGAGGACGAGGAGTAATCAGCATAACTGTGACGATGGGGTCTTTCAAAACGCTCAGATATTTGACCCGGAGTTGGTTGGAAGCTTGTTCGAGCGTTAGACCTTCTAAGTAGATTTCGCCAATTAGAGGAAGATTCAGCGTTCCTCCTGCGGGGATTTGGTAATCACCACTAAATTCAGGCAGATCGAACAGCTCCACAGCAATGCGATCTCCTACTCCTAGGGTGTAGGGTTGTTGGGTGGCTTCTACATTATTCTGTGGCGCAGGCAAGCCCAATTGCGCTAAACGAGGCGATTCAGCATAGCTCGTGCTGGGGGACAAGCTGATTGTCAACACCATGAAAAATGTGCTCAGCGAACACCAGGCTGGAAAATTTAACCGATTTGCCTCAATCATACATCTAGCTAGGGGAGCGACGATCGCAACTTCAACTGAATTAGCTCGGTTTTGGGTTGCTAGGGGGAACCCAAGAGGTTATCCTAAGGATGGTTCTTTACTATGTACGTTAACCTAGTTTTTCCCAAGACTTCTACTACGATCGTTAAACTTTACGTCAAGACCTGGGAATACGAGGAATCTCAAGGCATCTGTAGCGTCTCAACCTGTGCAACAGATAGCTAATCTATTAGTGTAGCATAATCAACGTCTTCTAAGTTAAAGTCAAATCTAGCTCAGTTGTAAAGCCTCTACCTTCAACTTATATGAACAATGTATTAAAATTAGCAAAAAAAGCAAGAATATATTATACTAGTTTTTTGGATATCTTTCATCCCAGAGAATCTACATGACCAAGAATATAGCTGAAAAAATATTTTTTTACTGTACGCCATCGGGACCTCCTGATAATACGCGCGATCAATATGAAATCGTAACACTGGCTGAGGGATTGAAGCAGCTTGGAATTAAGTTCTGTTCGAATATTGATTTTTGGAGGCTCTCGAGCGATCGCGAAGAATATCTGTTCGAGTACGATCCTGAATGCAACCCAGATGATTGCTCCATTGTTGTATTTAATGGTGCTAGCTTTGACTATTATGGCAATCAATTTCCTAGAAATTTGTTTCATCCAAGGCGAAATTATTTAACAGTTTATATGGATCGTGCTGATGGTATTAGAACTCCTTCTTTCAATAAAGAGTTTAGGCAATTTGACTTAATTTTTAAAACTCATTACAACAAAAAATATAATTATCCTACCAATGTTAAACCATGGGCTTATGGTTTATCCGATCGGATTTTAGATCAGACACAGGACATTCCACGCTTTGAAGAACGAAAACGAATTTTATTATTTAACTTTAGAGTTAATCATACCTTACGGGCAAAAATACGTAATGTACTTTTACCAAATTTAAAAACAGTTCTTCCAGTTGATGAGTCTATAGATCGCTTTGATTTTCCACCTACCAATCCAGATGACTATTTACAATGGGCACAAACAGGGCGACGACACTATCCCCAATATTACCAACGCCTCAAGCAATCAGCCGCGTGTGCCTGCTTTGGCGGTAAATTTATTCCTGTATGGCCTCGCAATTTAGCGAGTTTGCAGGCGCGAGCTATGCGGAAGATTGTCAATAGCTCTGTCCTGGCATCTTTACCCTCTCGATTTAGCGGGATTTTACAGTGGGATAGCTGGCGATTTTGGGAATCCTTGGCGGCAGGATGCGTGACGTTTCATGTCGATTTCGAGCAAAATGGCTTGGTGCTCCCAGTTATTCCCTCTAATTGGCAACATTACATTGGGGTCGATCTAGATAATATTCAAGCAACGGTCGATCGGATTGCCAAAGAACCAGAAATTTTAGCCAAGATATCTGTTGCAGGACGCCAATGGGCAATTGAGCATTATTCTCCACGGGCAATTGCAACAAGATTTTTAGAGACACTTCAAACTCTTAAATGACCATATTATGGTGTAATCTGTTATTTTAGGGTGTATCAATGAAAATAATTGGTTTTCTTACTTCAAGAGTGGCTTCTTCTAAATTTGGTCGTTTTTACTGGGCTATGATAGTAGGTGTAAATGTTGCCGTCGGGGTTGCATCATTTACTCTTATATCCTGGGGATTTGGGCAAATTTTTTCACGTAGCGATCGGCCTTCAAATATTGAAACCATAACCCCCAAGCTAACGTTTTTTGAAGAAAACAAAGATCGATACGATGTTATTTTTATTGGCTCAAGTCGTACATATCGACACATTATGCCAAGTGTCTTCGATCGTTATCTTCAAAAAGAAGGATATTCTATCAACTCATTTAACTTTGGTGTACCTGGGATGTTTTTTTCAGAAACAATTTTCTATTTAAATAAGATTTTAAAGATGGAGCCCAAGCGTTTAAAATGGGTTATTATGGAATTAGACTTTGATTTTAATGTTAATCCAGACAACTTAAAGAGTTATAGAGAGATATATCGCCATACTTTTGAAGAAACTAAATTTATTTGTAATTATATTATCCGCTCTAATAAAGTTAGCTTGCCTCGAAAAGTAATATGGTTGTATCGGAACCTTGTACCCTTTATCTATAACTTCTCAAATACTGGTCATGGAGCAGATTGGTTATTTACATTATTAAACTATCGCGAGCCGATGCAAGAACAAGAACTAGAAGAAGCTATAGGTAAAAAGCTTGATGGTCATGTTGGTTATAAGATCGAGCAAGAAATTCCAAATCGACGCAAGCATTTTTTGCAGAACACAGATCGTTATTTAGACAAGGTTCAAAAGCTTAAGCAAAGAACACCAGAATCCACTCAAGGTCATATAACAGATGACGAAAAAAAATTTTTAAGTCAGCTAGTTAACAAGATTCAAAAGCGAGGTATCTCTCCAATATTTATTATCCAACCTAAATTATCGAGCCAATATGAGTCTCACTTATCTGCTGCTTATCAACAAAGAATCATTCCGAGTTTGTTTTCGTTTAACGATCCCCACAAGTTTGAAGATTTGTATAATATTGATTATCGATTTGATTTTGGTCATCTTAATCGAAAAGGATCGCAGCGCTTAACGCACTTGTTAGCCGATCGCTTTATCCAAACTATCGAACAAGCAGAGGTGGAAGAATAAACGGTGTTATTTACAGAATTCCGTTTTATTTTATTCTTTATAATTGTATTTTCTCTTTATTGGGGATTACAAAAAAATATGCATCGTAAATTATGGCTATTAATTTGTAGTTATATTTTTTATGGTGCGTGGGACTGGAGATTTTTGTCATTAATTTGGATCTCTACAGTAGTCGATTACAGTATTGGCTGGATTCTTTCGCGTCCTATACCAGAATCTAGACGCAAAGTGCTTTTGGTACTGAGTTTGTTAACTAATTTAGGTCTACTTGGATTTTTTAAGTACTTTAACTTTTTTGTTGAATCTGCACTAAATTTTCTGAACTTTCTCGGCATACCAGCTCAACCCTCTAGTTTAAAAATTATTCTACCAGTTGGTATAAGTTTTTATACATTTCAAACTTTGAGTTATTCTATTGACGTCTATAGAAGACGGTTAGAGCCGAATAAAAATCTCCTCAATTTTGCACTTTATGTTAGTTTCTTTCCACAACTTGTGGCTGGCCCAATTGTCCGAGCATCTACTTTTTTGCCGCAACTTTTAGAAAAACGGAATTTCATTAATGTTAATGCACGAACTTGCTTAATACTATTTTTGGTTGGGTTTATTAAAAAAGCATGTATCTCCGATAATTTGGCTCCAATTGTCGATCGCTACTTTTCTAATCCCGAACTTTATGGCGCTGCGGATGCTTGGATTAGCGTTTTATTTTATTCAATTCAAATTTATTGTGATTTTTCAGGATATTCAGATATGGCAATTGCCTGTGCGGGATTGCTCGGATACGAACTCTGTCTAAACTTTAATTTTCCTTATTTTGCAAGTAATATTGCTACCTTCTGGCGACGCTGGCACATTAGCTTATCCAATTGGTTGCGCGATTATCTCTATATTCCATTAGGCGGTAACCGCAGTGGCAAATATTTAACTTATCGAAACTTAATGCTAACAATGCTTCTCGGAGGTCTATGGCATGGAGCAGCCTGGAACTTTGTCATTTGGGGAGGAATGCATGGTATAGCACTTGTTGCCTACCGAGAAGTTTCAACCTGGCAGTTGCCAATCCGGTTACCAAGCCGTGTAGTTGCTATATTAGGGACAATTGCAACGTTTTATTGGGTATGCTTGACTTGGGTTTTCTTTCGCGCTATTGATGTCGATCGCGCGCTGGTTATCTTCGAGTCATTTGCACTTTTCCACTCCCCAGGATCTCAAACCCTCGGACTACAATTATTATGGATTTGTGTCCCCTTAGCGATCGCCCACTGGATTACATATCGCCGTTTATGGGTTAACTGGTGGCAAAGGCTCCCTGGGTGGACGTTTGCCGCTTGTTATGGCGGACTATTTTCCATAGCATTGACGTTTGTTCCAACTCGCCATACCCCATTTATCTACTTTCAGTTTTAATGATTTGAGAATTGACTGATGAACCAAATACTCTCATCTTCATCTGCTCCAACCCAAGAGACAACGAATTTATTATTTTTGTGTGGGTTCCCATCTTCAGGAACTGACTTGCTGAAAAATACGATTAATGCTCACTCGGAAGTTTATATCAACGGTGAATTTCCCTTATTGCTAAATGTTGCCTCGAAGTACGGTTCAATGATTTCAGCCAGTGCCGTACCTGACTTAGTTAGAGAATTACAAGGGATTGATATTCACCGCAATTTTGAAAATCCCAACCCTCAGTTCGAGCAAGAGCGATCGCACTATTCATTGGCTCACGTGTACGGGGCGATGCTTAACAATAAAGTGGTTCAATGGAAAGGTAATAAGACACCTCAAAATACTGAAAACATTAACCGCCTCAAGCAAGTATTTCCCCAAGCCAAATTTATTTTAATTGTTCGAGATATTCGTGATGTTGCCTTATCTTGGCATAAGAAATGGGCTAAAGACAAACTGCTGTGTGCTTGGAAGTGGAATGAAAGAATGAAGCGTGGCTATCAATCACTTCAATCTTTAGACGAAGGCGACTATTTAATTGTTAAATATGAGAATTTACTCAACGATCTAGAAAATACTACTCGTCGAATTTGCGAATTTCTCGGTTTAAATTTTCAGCAACGACTTCTAGAATTCTATAAATACGTGGATCGTAAATTAGATGGTAAGTTAAATTATGGCGCTCCCGTGATTCAGAGTAATACAGGAAAGTGGAAACAACAGTTGACAAGTGCTGAAATTCAACGAATTGAAGAAGTCGCATTTGAAGCTTTAAGCTTATTTGAGTATCCAGTTTCTCTGGCTACAGAAGCACAATCTCTCAATCCTCTAGAAAGAATTTCCGGGCGAGGACGCGATTTATTTGCTCTACTGTTTATTGGCAATCGAGCGATTCAAGACAATCGATGGCGCGATCGCCTCGAACTGATCTCTTTAGAAATTCGCAAGCGGCTTTCATGATAAAGCACTTCTGGAAAACAAAAATGTCTATAATAATATCGACACGTCATCGGATCGAGGGGTGAATGATGTGAAATCTCCTACTCTAGCTGCCCTCATAACTTGTCACAATCGATGTGATAAAACCCTCAACTGTTTGCACCAGGTTGACGCACAAAATATCCCTTGCGACATTTACTTAGTCGATGATGATAGCTCGGACGGCACTGCCGAAGCAGTTAGAACCCATTATCCGAGCGTAAAAATATTTGAAGGGAATGGCAACCTATTTTGGGTTGGCGGGATGCATTGGGCATTTGCTGAAGCCATGAAAGTCGGTTATGACTACTATATCTGGCTTAATGACGATACAGTTATCGAACCCGACACGTTCGCTCGCCTCCTCAAGACCCATACCCAATTAAGCCAACGCGGTCACCCCGATTCAATTATTGTGGGTTCGACCCGAGATGCTAACACGAGACAATTAACCTACGGCGGTCGCATTCGTTCGAGTCGCTGGCGTCGCCTGCGATTTGATCTGCTCGAACCTGGCAACGAACCGCGCGAGTGCGAAACACTCAATGGCAACTGTGTGTTGATTCCCGATAATGTGACCGTTAAAGTGGGCAATCTAGACAATAGGTTCGTCCACGGTCGAGGCGACTTGGACTACGGTCTGAGGGCTCGCCGTCTTGGCTGTTCGGTCTGGGTTGCCCCCGGCTACATTGGTACGTGTTCTCGCAATCCTTTTCAGAACAGCTGGAAAGATACCAACCTTTCCCTAGTTGAACGCTGGCGCAAAGCCACTCGTGTCAAAGGCGGATTGTATCCCCGAGAGTGGACGTACTTTGCTCGGCAATACGGGGGATGGCTGTGGTTTGTTTATTGGCTGTCTCCTTACGTTCGCCTTCTGGCTTCGGCGGTATTCAAAAATCTAGAATACCGCTCGCAGCAACAATAGTTCGACTCCTACTCTTATCGATGGTGAGTCCCCCTTAACAACCGCTCATGGAAATTTTAAAATCCCGACTCGGATATCTCTCCGCCGCACCTCGGATTTCGACCGATCCCGAAGCCGAAGCCAGCGGACCACGATCGCATATGCTCGGTTTTATCCGAACTTGCGAAACCTTGGGCTGGGAGGTTAAACCCTTCATCGTGGGCGATCGCGTCCCGCGCGAGTGGGTGACTCGAGGCTCCGATAGTATTGTGAGCAAAGGGGGTCTCCGCGCTCTCGCCACGGATGCTTTACGGGTCGGCTTGGGTGCCAACAACGCTCGTAAGGCATGGCAAGAACTAGGCAGACAGGTCGATTGGGTCTACGAACGCTATGCTGCCTTTTCCGCGCTAGGTCGTCCGTTCAAACGCCACGGGATCCCGTGGATTCTCGAAACCAACGCCCCCATGTTCTACGAGGCGAAAACCGAACGCAAGAGCATGGTATTGACTGGGTTGGCACGGCAAATGGAAGTTCGCGCCTACCGAGAATGCGACGTTTTGGTTTGCATTACCGAGGCATTGAAAGAATTAGTCGTAGAAGCCTCGGGAATTTCTTCTGATAAAGTTATTATTGTCCCGAACGGCGTCGATACCAAGGTCTTCGACCCCGATCGCCATCCCCCCAAACGACAATTTGATGGGATGACAATCGGATTTGTCGGCAACCTATATCCCCGCCAAGGCGTCGATCTATTAATTGAAGCTTTACGCGACCTACGTCAGGAGGGATTAAATTGGTCGTTAGTGGTGGTGGGATACGGTCCGATGCGCGACGAGTGGGAAGCCAAAGCTCGCGAGTTCGACCTAGGCGATTGCGTCAAATTTGTCGGTCAAGTTCCCTGGCAGGAAGTTCCCCAGTATATTGCTGGGTTCGATCTCTGCTATACAGGACAAACTCAACTTCCGGTCGGCAAAATGTATCATTCGCCACTGAAGCTATACGAGTACATGGCTATGGCTAAACCCGTAGTGGCTTCAGCCTTTGAAGATGCGCGGCGAACGATCGAAGAGAGCCAAACTGGCTTTTTATTCGAGCCGGGAAACGTGGAAAGCCTTAAGCAAGCGCTGCTTCGAGCAGATTGTATTAAGGAGCAATTGCCTGAAATCGGCAAACAGGCACGTGAAGTTACAGTGACCCAACATAGCTGGAAAGCACGGGTTCGCAGTATGACAGCTCGGATCGAACAAATCTTGAGGTCATCTTAATGTCATCCAACTCGGGCAATTGCATTGAACCGGCAAGATGGAGTATAGGGGTGCTGAGACTAGATGGGGTTTACTTTACGCACGGACAAAGCGATCTATGAGAATCAATGTTTGCGGCACGGAGATCGATCGATATACTTTTAAGGAAGTCGTTACAAAAATTACAGATCGCGCGGCATCGGGAGGAGAACCACAATACGTGGTGACGCCAAATGCCCAACATATCTTGTTGTTACGACAAGATCCCTATCTTCGCAAAATTTATCGAGATGCTTTTCTAGTCATTCCCGATGGATTTTCAGTGATCTGTGCATCATGGCTCTTAAAACCCCCCTTACCCGAAAGAGTAACCGGTGTCGATGTTTTCGAACAGTTGTGCGAGATCGCACCGCAAAAGGGATTGAGGATATTCCTGCTTGGCGGTCGCCCGGGGGCTGCCGATTTAACGGCTCAAATCTTAAAAGACCGATATCCGGGAATCGAAATTGTTGGAACTGATTGTCCGCCTCTCGGATTTGAAAAGGATCCCAAACAAAACGAGCGCATTAGTGCCACCATTAAAGCTGCCGCTCCCGATATCCTCTTGGTTGGATTGGGGGCTCCAAAACAAGAATATTGGATTTACGAACACTATCAATCGCTAGGCGTACCCATTTCTTTGGGAATTGGCGGAAGTTTCGAGTTGATCTCGGGAATGGTCAAACGTGCCCCCCAATGGATGCAGGATTATGGCTTAGAGTGGTTATTCCGCTTGAGTATGGAACCCCGTCGTCTCTGGCGGCGCTATCTCATTGGTAATCCACATTTTATCTGGCTGGTGTTGCAACAACGGTTGGGATTATTGCGCGATCCCTAATTATCCGCCTAGTATTACCTTCAAGGTTGCGTGGCTCTCTGTCACCTTATAGTCATGAAAGAACTCATATTAGACAATATACTTTTTATTGCTTTAATTTGCATTATCTATGAAGTTATTATATTCTATTACGCCAACCAAAGCCCAAAATTAACAAACTTAGTCGAAACAACAGTTGTTATTTTCTTTTTATTATGCTCGCCTGATATATCTCTAAAACCTTTTACTTTTTTACAGGCTAGCAATATAGCTGTTCATGATAAATCAATGACTATGATTTTCGCACAGCTATCAGTGTATACGGGTGCAATGCTGCTTGCAGCTTCAAGATTTCGTTATATATTTTCTAATTCTTTGATTTTACTAAAAGACCCTTTTTTAACTTTACTAATTTTGATTACTCTTTTATCTGCATTTTGGTCTAATGTTCCTATTGTAACTCTAAGAGGGGCTTTAGTATTAATTGGCTTATCTATTGTATCTGCCCATATTGGCGTTAGATATACTTGGCCAAAAATTTATAGAATATTTTTAATAGTAAATACATTAATACTTGCACTTAGCACTATAAAACCGGGACATCATCCCAAGGGTTGGACTGGTATTGTGGATCACCCGATCCCTTTTGGGAACCTGATGGCATTAACATCTGCCCTTTGGATTATGTATGCAGTTTATAATCCTAAGCAGCGTCGAATGGCGATCTTGTTTTCTGTATGGTCAATTACAGCCATGCAAATGGCAAATTCGGCTCAAGGATTTGTCACTTTTGTGGTTTTGCTGAGTCTATTAATTTGGCTAAGGTTTATTAAAAGTTTAAGTTTCAAGTATGCATTTACGGCAATTTTAGTATTTATGGTAGTGGGTATCGTTGGAGGAATTTTGATTATTGAAAATCTTGAAAATATTGCCAATGCATTAGGCAAAGATATGACGTTAACCGGACGTACTGAAATTTGGGCAAGTCTAGCACCAAAAATTCAAGAAAGATTTTGGCTGGGTTATGGATTAGTAGGATTTTGGCAGCCTTGGAAAGGTATTGATAATCCTGCTTATAACGTTAGAACAGATATTGGCTGGTTAGCTCCTAACGCACACCAAGGTTTTTTAGAAATTTGGATTAGTGTAGGTTTAATTGGATTAATACTCTTCTTTCTGTCATTTCTTAGGACAGTCTTCCATGGAGCTTACTATTTAAGTAAAAGTAAAATACCAGAAGCAGGTTTACCCTTAGTTTTATTAACCTTTTTACTAATGGCAAATTTAACAGAAAGTCAAATTTATGTCTTGAGCCGTGCCAACATTTGGTGTTACTATGTTTTAACAGTAGCAAAGCTCAGTTCCACTAAACCCTTGGATCTTCAAAGATTTTAATTTTAAACATATGTTAGCTCAATGTTAAGAAAAATAACTACTGCCATAGAGCAATTTAGCCCTCATTTACGGAAAATCATTGGTAACACAGCCTGGTTGTTTGCAGATCGCTTGATCAGAATGTTTGCCGGTCTATTGATTGGTGTTTGGGTGGCTCGCTATCTAGGACCTAATCGTTATGGCATATTTAACTATGCTCTTGCATTTGTAGCTTTATTTGATTGGATTTCTAAATTAGGTCTAGACCGATTGGCAATACGGGATATCGTACGATATCCCGAGCAAAAGCGTGAAATACTCGGTACTGTTTTTATTCTAAAATTAGTGGGGGGATGCGTTGCTTTTATTGTATCGCTAGTTGCTATATGGTTGTTGCGCCCCGACGATCGTCTCACCCAAATTATTGTAGGAATTATTGCTTTTGCCTGGATTTTTAAGTCATTTGACACGATTGATTTTTGGTTTCAATCTCAAATTCAGTCTAAATTTACAGTTACGGCTAGAAGTCTAGCTTACTTAATATCTAGCTTAATTAAAATTATATTAATTCAAATCAATGCACCATTAGTAGCATTTGCATGCGTGTGGTCTGGAGAGTGGGGACTTTCAGCGTTTGGTCTAGTCATTGTTTACCGACTTCGCGGACACCTAGTTCAAATGTGGCAATTTAGTTGGTTTCACGCCAAACAATTGCTTTCTCAAAGTTGGCCTTTAATAATATCCGGCATCGTTATTATTATCTACTTAAAAGTTGACATCTTGATGCTTGGCGAAATGATTGGCGATAGAGCAGTCGGAGAGTATTCGGCTGCTGTAAAAGTATCAGAACTCTGGTACTTTGTACCAACTTCAATTGTTAAGTCATTTTTCCCTTCGGTCGTTAAAGCGAAAGACACCAGCGAAACGCTTTACTACGATCGCCTTCAAAAGTTGTTTAATTTAATGGCAGTTATTGGTTATGCAGTTGCCATTCCAATGACTTTTATTTCTACTCCTACGATCGCACTTTTATTTGGTCAAGAATATGTTATAGCAGGTTCTGTTCTATCTGTTCATATTTGGGCAGGGCTTTTTGTTACTTTAGGGGTCGCAAGAGATCCTTGGCTGATGAGTGAAGGTCTGACTAAATTTTCAGCTGCGACAACAACTTGTGGTGCAATCGCTAACATTATATTAAATTTTCTTCTTATTCCTCAATATGGTATAATGGGAGCCGCAATTGCAACTGTGATTGCCCAATTAGTGGCCTCGTACTTTGCCAACGCTTTTTATCCACAAACGAGAATTGTTTTCGTCTCTCAGACCCGTGCAATTGCCTTAGTCGATCTAGTTAAACGATTGGCACGCCATAAAGGATAAAGTTTATTGACGCTGAATAGAAAAAATGTCAAATCATGATAATTGGAAACTAAGAGCCCCAGTTGCTCTAATGGTTTTTAAACGACCCGACGTTACTCGGAGAGTGTTCGAGCAAATTCGAGCAATTCAACCGACTAAGTTGCTAGTAATAGCCGACGGACATAGACCCGATCGTGTTGGTGAAATTGATAAGTGTACTCAGACTCGAAAGATTATTGATGAAGGAGTGGATTGGAATTGTGAAGTGATCAAAAACTATTCAGATGTTAATATGGGATGTAAGCAGAGAGTCTCAAGTGGAATTAAATGGGTGTTTGAACAGGTTGAAGAAGCGATAATTCTTGAAGATGACTGTTTGCCCCATCCGACATTTTTTAGGTTCTGTGACGAACTTCTCGATAAATACCGCCATGACGATCGAGTTGCAACCATTTGTGGCACCAATGTTGTCGGTGAATGGAAAGCGGATATTCAAAACTATCATTTCTCATATTACGGTGGAATTTGGGGTTGGGCATCTTGGCGGAGGGCGTGGAACGATTATGATGTCGAAATGAAGTTGTGGGGCGAGCCTGAAGCACAAGCACGGGTTAAAGATGTTCTATGCGACAAAAAACAGTATCTCAACCGTAAAGCCGTATTCGATCGGATGTATGCCGGTCAGATTGATTCTTGGGATCATCAATGGTCATTTGCTCGGCTCTTGCATTCTCGTCTCGCAGTTGTGCCTTCGCGCAATCTAATTTCAAATATTGGTTTTTCAGACGAAGCAACACATACTAACAATTATATTAAAGGAGTTTCTGAATTATCGTTACAAGAGATGAAATTTCCTCTAAAAGAACCCTATGGTTTTGCTGTCGATCGAGGTTACGATTTACAGTATTACCAAAAAATTTTCAATCGTAAACGAACTTTAAAAATGCGAGTCACTAATAAACTTAACAAAATTTTATCAAACAACAAAAAAACAGTGTAGTTGATTTAATTAAAAAATGAGCAGAGCCGACACTCAAAAAGCTGTTATATTTTTGCATATCCCAAAAGCTGCTGGATCGACATTACATGATATCATCGAGCGACAGTATCATCCTAAAGCAGTTTTTTCAATTACAGGTAATCAAGTCGATAAGTCGATTGAAGAATTTAGGCAACTCCCTGAATTAAAACGCCGACAACTTAAAATGATTAAAGGACATCTGGGGTTTGGATTGCATAAGTTTTTACCTCAAGGAGCAGATTACTTCACTCTATTGCGCCATCCTGTAGACCGCATTTTATCTCATTACTACTATGTCATTCGTCGTCCGAGTCATTACCTATATAATGCCGTGGTCGATAACAATATGAGTTTAAAAGATTTTGCCCGTAGTGGGATTTCATACGAACTCGATAACGGTCAAGCTCGACTGTTGGCTGGACAACAAGGACAAGCAGATCTGAATATTGAAATTGGGCAATGTTCTAACACGCTTTTGGAAACAGCAAAGCAAAATTTAAGAAACTATTTTCCTGTAGTGGGAACAACAGAAGATTTCGATCGAATGTTAATGCTATTAAAGAAAAATTTCAATTGGAAAAATATTCTATATGTCAAAAAACGAGTTACGCAAAACCGTCCAAAACCAAAGCAAATCGATCCTGACACGCGAAAAATAATCGAAACCTATAATGAAATCGATCTGAATCTTTATCAATATGCCAAGCAATTACTGGAAGAACAAATCAGTGTTCAGGATTCTTCATTTTTTGAAGAGTTAAAACAATTTCAAGATCTGAACAATTCATTCTATGGGAAATTGAATGCTCAATTGTATTACGGGTTTTATAAAGTTAGAAATAAAGCTTTGTTAATTGTTTAATTTAAAAGATATAAAAAATAGATTTATGGAAACAAGCCGATCGCCGTATGCTCGAAACTTAAATTTTCGATTAATTCTATGAAACCTTTATTAATTAGCACGTCCGATC
>CAYQUF010000003.1:33139-72898 GCA_964420595.1 uncultured bacterium | reverse complement strand
CTGGAAAGGTGGGCATTACACGTTTTAATGAATGAGTACAATCGCTGCTCGATCTGCAATGCCCACCCTACGGGTTCAAGATTGGGTGAAATCGCCGAAATGCGCCTTTATTCAAATGTCATATCAACCGCGCGGATCGACAATCGATCCCATCAATAGAATTGAGTTGGTTTCGACATCTAAAATCGCAAAAAAGAAAGGGCGATTGACAATCATTTCAACCGCAGTATCTTCCCCGCCACGGCTTGCTAAAACCGTAGTTGCAGCGGCGGCTTCGGTACCTATTTCATCAATTTTAGCGAACGTTTTATGTTCGATTAAGCTAATCCAAAACGGGCGCGACGTAATATTTTGAAACTCGGCATTCGGATTAAAGGCGGTGATGATTCCTAATTGCTGTAATGTAGATTTAAGGTCGGCTTTATATTCGATTTGAAAGCGAGGAAGCCCCACTTCAATCGTGCCTTCTAGGACTTCAAAGCGATCGAGCCAACGCTGCCAATTTGCAAGGGTGAGCTGTTCGTAAAATTCAACCAAAGAGCGATCGGGTTTGGGCAAAAACACGTACATTGCCAAGCGTCCTTCATTGCCGTAAGGGAGTTCGATCGCTTCGAATAACGGAGTCTCGCAATACGCCAAATATTGCGTTTCTAAAAACATGATCGGATGCTCGATTTGCGTCCCGTCCGATCGCGAAAATGGGCGATCGCGCGTGGCATCTTCGGGAAACGGTAACGTCCAAGTCGCCATAAAATGGATGGCATTGATTAAAACTGCAACGGTATCCGAGTTGAGATCGTCGCGACCGAGCAGGGCATTAATGTTACCATTGGTTTCTTCTCGAACCCATTCATTGATAGCTCGAACAGTTTGAGGATCGCTAAACTCAACTTGTCGAATATCGGCGCGATAAAATTCTTGTAGCGTTTGAATAAATTGCGGTTTAAATGTTTCTTCTTGACGCCCCCAAAACGAGTTGGCGATCGCGAGTTCGACCGCCGGATCGATACGATCGAGTAACGCTATCTCCTCAGCATTGGCTCGATTGAGAACGGTATCCGATATCCCTTGCCATTCCAGCGTTCGAGCAATTTCTTGTCGGGTGGTTCCCCGCGCGCCGTTATAGGTCATCGCCATCGCCATCGAAATTCCAAGCGGAGAAATCACGATATTGCGATCGCCTTCTTGCTGCACCATTTGGGCGAACAATTTTAAGCCAAATTTAGTATTGGCGGTTCGCCATCGCGCGATCGCGTTCGGGTCAACTGCTACTAACGTATCTGGCGTTTGAGAGAGCGTTTGCGTCCGACCTATTCCCGTTCCCGCTATTGCTAAAATAGCGATCGCGCCAACAATCGATAGGGAACAAACAGAACAATTCATTAATTGTTTCATCAAACCGAGGCGAGTAGCCATTCTCGAAGGTCAAGGGTTAATAATCGATCCGATAAATAAAATTGCACCCGTGCGATCGTCGCGAATTGCACAGAAGAAAGGACGATCGATTGTCATATTAAACGGTTCTTGCGGTTCTTGTGCTGAAGTTGCCGTAATCCCCACCGAGGTTGCTGCGGCGGCTTCCGTTCCTTCTTCGTTGACTTCTACAAACGTCTTGTGCTTCACCTGCGAGATGGCTAGGGATGGCGGTGGTGCGTGCATTTTGCTAAAGTTTGCCCGATCGGGGGTAAATGCAATCTCCATCCCCAAAGCTGCGAGAGTATCCTTGAGTTCGATGTCGTATTCCAACTCGAACCGAGGGAGAGAAATCGAACCCCGCCGCGATCGCATTCGATCGATCCACTCCGACCACGCTTGCACGTCGAGGCGATCGTAAAATTGCGCCAGACTCGATTCTTCTCGCGGTAAAAAGACGTAAAACCCTATATTTCCTTCACCGTAGGGCAAGCGAATCGCCTGAAATTCCTCGGTTTCGAGATAGCGGTATTCCCCGGTACGAGACATGAGCGGATGCTGGATTTCGCGTCCGTCGGGTAAGGTAAATGGACGGTCTTCGGTGGCGTCTTCGGGGAAGGGATACGTCCAATCGCCTTTAAAATAAATCGCGTTAATTAAATAAAGCAGCGTTTGCGGCGAAATTTGCCCGACAATCTGTTCGATTTTATCGTTCGTTTGTTGCGCGACCCAACCATTAATTGTTGCGGGCGCATTGGGATCGTTAAAGTCAAGGCTTTCGACCTTAGCGCGATAAGATTGTTGAATTTGTTGGAGAAACTGGGGATTGAAATCAATGCCTTGGCGCAGCCATAATGAATTGGCGATCGCCAGTTTGACGCCCTCGCCGGTATTTTCCAGAGTGCGATCTAATGCCGCATTCGCCTGATTGACCCCATCGAGGGAAAGTCCCTGCAATTCCAACGTCCGCGCCATTGCTGCTTGAGTGTCGCCGTCTGCACCGTTATAGGTCATGGCTAGGGCGATCGCGATACTGGTTGGAGAAATAAAAATATTGTCTCCATCACTCTGGGCATCAATTTGCGAAAAGAGTTTGAATGCAAACCGATTTTGCGCTGCGACGAATTGGGCATCCACGCCATCGCTCGGGGTCGATTGAGACACGGCACTCGGAGACGGTGAGGGAGAAACAGCGGCATTGTCGGGTTCGGAAACTCGGGCGCATCCTGCCAAGTAAAGGGCGATCGCGACAAGTCCGAGATGAGTGATGGTTGATAAAAACGGTCGCATGAATATTCCCCCAACGGATATGAGTAATTCGCGAATTTGAAGCCCAAACCGGGCGATCGCGTCGTCCTCTCCTCCCCTTCTCTCAATCTTATGCGGGGAAATGCAACCCAAACGAGCAATTTCAAAGAACTTCACACGCCAAACGCGAATGATGGGACTATTTCCATCCCTCGGAAGTACTGAAAACCCCCATCAGCGCGATCGTCTTACCCCCAATTTGCACGAATTACGATTCCCGCTCGGACGGACGAATCCCCCCAAACAGGGCGAGTTCGAACCACTTGATATAGCAATCGACGTGCGTGAAGCCTAACTGTCGCAACCACTCGCACTGGGTTTCCACTGGCGCGAGAATATTGGCGGCTTTATCGGGTCGGTAGTAATACTCGCGCGCAATTTCGTCCCGCGATTGAGTAGTCCCCCGCTGTTGGTGAAACCGATACAGGGAGTCAACGAACAATTCGTCGTGGATGTTTCCCACCCACTCCGACACCGACGAGATATGTTCGAGGTTGAGAAAAATACCGCCTGGTGCGAGCGACCGATAGATTTCGGCGTAGATTTCTCGCTTGCGATCGTCGCTTTGGTGGTGAATGGCAAACCCCGATACAATTGCCTCGAAACCACCTCTGCGTCCGACAGTTTCGACCCAATTCGGCTCGCCAAAATCGGCTCGAACGAACTCCAGGCGATCGCGAAATGGCGACAAGCGTTGTCGTGCGGCTTCGAGCATGGGGTCGGAAAAATCGAGCAAAACGCCCTTCGCGTCGGGAAATCGAGTCAAGATCGCCTGAGCGAGAATTCCGTCGCCGCAACCGAGATCGAGAAAATCGGAGAGTTGAGGACGCGCCGCAGCAATAATTCTCGACATCGCCTCCAGTTGCGCCGACGCCAGGGGAATCGCTCCCCGCACGCCTTCGAGAAACGTTCGGGACAAGTCGGAACGTTGCCAGATTGCGTCCTTTTCACTCATCGCCGTAGCCTCTACCCTCGACCGACCCGGCTCCAATCGTACTTCCCCAACCGTCGGGGTCGAGGGGTTTGCGATCGGTCGCTTTGAGCGTCATGACCGTGACTTCGGGCGGACAGAATAGGCGTCCGGGGAAATACGTCCCCAATCCTCGGTTAACGTACATTAAATTATCGCCGACGCGGTGCAATCCCGCTGCCCATTCCCAATGCTCGACCACGCGGTTGCACGCCGACATATACGGGATGAAGCGACGGATGGATTTGGGGGTGATGCGGCGCAGCGGTTTGAGACACGACGCGGCTGGACCGATACCGGGAATGCGAATTTGACCGCCGTGGGTGTGACCGGACAGTTGCAAGTCCACGCGCCAGCGTTTGAGGGGTTTGGCGGTGTCGGGATTGTGAGAGAGGACAACGCGCGGCGTGTCGGGATCGACGTACTTTAAGGCGCGGGAGGGTTTGAATTCCCCCGACCAAAAATCTGCCAGTCCCACGATCGCCAGTCCGTCTCCCCAGGGATAGGTAACTTCGTTCCAAAGGACTTGAATGCCAGCACGGGTGAGCGCATCGGTGATTTCGGCGCGGGAGTGGCTGTAGATCAGGTCGTGGTTGCCCATACAGGCATAAATGCCCACTCGCGGGTTAAGGCGTTGCAGGAATCGAGCCAAGTCGCGAACGGGTGCCGGATCGGTGGTGACGTAATCTCCGGTGAGAACGATAATGTCTGGTTCGGCGCGGTTGCTGGCTTCGATCGCCTCATGCAGCATCTTGTCCGACAGTCGCAAGCCATCGTAGTGGAAGTCGGAGAGGTGGACGAGTTTGGTTCCGTGCAAGCGTTCGGGTAAATCGGCGATCGCGAGGCTGAAGTTCTCTAAGCGCAATGCTCCGGACAAGACTCTGTGCATGGTGTCTATTTCCGTTGACTGAGAGCAAACACCAGCTTAACAAAGCTGTCCGACTTGATGATGTAGTTTGGATCGCTTCAGGCGATCGATTCGATCGAGCGACGGGCGGATTGCAGGCGATCGATGACAAGGATAAGTTAGAGAATTGCATCGATTTTAAACTATATAGCGAACTCAGACGCGATCGTGCTAGTTTTAGATCGCAGCCATTCGCAAATTCGCACGAGCAATTACTGCAAGTTCAGGAATTCGCGATCGCGCAGAAATATTTGTTTCTCTGTTTATCTATATTGTTACTTTTTCGCTCGATTTTGTTACTTCCCGCTCTATCTTGTTACTTTGTCCGTTGGATTAAGGAATTCCCGGAAAAGAATCGACCCATCGGATCTCAAGATCTGGAAAGGAATCCACGTATTGAATCGTAAAATCGGGAAATGTATCGACCATCTGCCATTTTCCACAAGTATCGGGAAAATGCGCCACCTGTTGGACGTTTAAATCTGGGAACGAATCGACGACGCCCACTTTGATGTCGGCAAAGCGTTCGACTACCCGAACTTTTCCCATTAGTGGAATATTATTGTAGGTGCATTGCTCGGTCTCGATCGCGCTGTCAGTCCGGGCGATCGCATTGGTCAAGACTGCTAGCGTCGCGATCGCACCTAAAACAAGCCACTTTAACCCACTCACCGGGACAGTCTCCTTGCCTATGTCTAAAATGCAGGTAACTCGAATCCGAGGGTCGATTCCAGCAAATGCCAGACGACCCCCACCAACGCACCGCCGAGCAAGACAATCGTTGCCAGCGAATTGATGCCAAAGCCCAACGTGCGCTTCTCGCTAGCTTGGTAATACCCCCAAGCATAGGCGATACGTCCGACAATCCAAAGTCCACCAATCGCCGCCGCCCAAACCGAGCTGACAAATTCAGCAAAGATCCACAGGCTTGGTAAAAATAACGGCAACTGTTCCAGGGTGTTTTGTTGGACTCGCAGCACGCGCTCGAAATTAGGATCCCCTGACATCTGGGGAGGCGCGATCTTGTATTTTACCCGTGCAGCGCTAACGCGAATCGTTAGGACTAGATAGACGATTAATGTTATCAGCGTCACCAAACTCGTCCAGGGGAAATCGTGCATACGTACGTCCTCGTAGATTGCCAGGTTCCTAGTCTAATGCTACCAAAGGAGAAAGACACTTGCGAGCGACTGATTGAGATCGGTCGATATTGACCAAATTGACTACTTTGACGTATAAAGGTGGTGAAAGTAAAATGTTGCTTCTAAAGCCAAGACCGACCTAGGAACTTTCAAGTTCTTGACGGGGATTGTGCTTGAACCGCTCGAGTTATTCTTGGTTCTCTAGATGGCGCTTTCAGGCAATCTAGAATGGGCGCGACGCCATCCTTTTAGATTTCGTCAGAATTATTCTCAAACGCATTTTTTCCAAATAATGCCGACACGCGAGAATCTCAGGATTGAAATCTTAGGAAAACAAGAATCTTTAATTGAGGCACAAGTAATTTCATTGCACCTTTGCTTAAAACTAAATCTAGATCGCCCGATCTTTAACTTTCATTGGGGCGTCCTAGCTTTGGTTCCTTTATCAACTTAAATGAGGCTTTGACCGATGAAGTTTGACGATATCTATAAGTTCTTTCAAGATCCCCCGCCGATCTACTTGAACAAGCAACTCGCCGTGTGTTACGTTCTCGACGTTTTATTGCACCACGACTCCTACGGGACGGAGTTAATCGGAACCCTCGAGCAGGAATATCCCGCTTACCGACTTTCCGATACCGTGCTCTACAGCGCGCTCAAGTTCCTTGAGGACGAAGCAGCGATTGTCGGTTACTGGAAAAAAGTCGAAGGACGGGGACGACCCCGACGCATGTATCAAGTTCGTCCGGACTGGCACTCACGAGCTGAAGAGTTTTCGCGCCTGTGGCAGCAATATATTAAAGGCGAACGCCCGACTTTGCAGTTACGGCAGCGCGAAACCTGTTCCTAAGATAAAATTAGGGACTGTAATCTATCGCGGTTCGATGAATTGAAATGTTGAGTTCGGTGACGCTGTCAACTTTTTTCTTGACCCTACTGCTTGCAGTGGGTCTCTTTTTCTTTATCAGGGCATCGGCGAAAGATCGGACGGAAGCAGCTCGCTTTACGAGTCCGCAGCCGGAAGAGACCCTCGCATTGCAACTGCGACAGTATTTCGCACAGCGCTCCTATCGAGTGGCACAATTAGATGCCGCTCAAAATCAAGTCACGTTTGAGGGAGAGGTGCGACCGAGTTGGTTTTTAGCGATTTTCTTAACGGGATTGGCTGGGGTCGGGCTAGCGTGCTTGGCATTAGTGCTGTCGCTCGCACTTCCCCAGATTTCGGCAGCAACCTGGGGCTTGCTAATTTTAGCGCCAATTGCTGGCATATTTTATTGGAAACGAGCCGGTCGCACCGAACGAGTTTGTCTTAAAATTGAATCTCGAAGCGATCGCGATGCCGATGGCGGCAGTGCCGTTGAAGTCACCGCTCACCGCGATGAAATTGCGGCAATGCGGCGCTCCTTGCCCTTGCAACCTCAATCCGGTTGACATGAAGGGCGATCGCTGTTGGAATTAACCCCGATCGCGACTCAAGCCAGGACTCAAGTGGGTCGAGTTCTGAGAGCAGACGCGATCCGGCAGGGGTTCCGCACTCGAACGCGATCGTTCAAGCGAGAAATCGTGCCGGAACTGCGGAATGGGGTTAATTCTCTCAGTCGCGTTCGGAGTTAGGAACTAGCAGCGATCGATACGCTAGCACTGTCCGATCCGCTTTCGAGAACGACTCGTAAACTGGGAAATAGGAAATGGTTTTCTTCGACGTATTGAGCGCCGAACAACCCCTTTTCCGCCCAGAAATAGCGATCGGTGGTATGTTCGTTCCGTTTGACCAGCAGTAAAGCAGGAGGAATGATTCCTTCAGTGCGTATGAACTTACGGGCCGCCGTAACTGGCTTATCTTCGCCGCTTTCAATGCTATATTGAGGCACGTGTTCGAGAATGCGGCGACCTTCCTGACGGCGACGGCTTTTCCGTTTACGTCTCCTTGCCAAAGCGTTCTACCTCCTCTATGGGCTGACGAGTGTAGTTATAGTTACAAAATCCGTCGCAAGTATATCCGCTTAGAACAAAAATTTCAACTTCTCTTAATTTTTCGATACAAAGCGGTGGAGCGACCGCCAATTGGGAGACAAACGCCCTGAAAGCCAGGAGATTTGTTCTGCAACGGCTCCAATTTCGTAATAAAAATATACAACTTAAATGTTCTTGATGAATTAAATTTGAATGTCGATGCCCGCAAGTTCTGAATTTATTACGCTGTGTCGATCGCAAGTCAGTTTGCTCACGCAGGCGATGGGCGCGTCGCTGGGCGTCGTTTACCTCAGCGAGCGGTTGGTCGATGGCAAAGAAGGAGAAACCCAGCAGGATAACCCGTTAGTGCCCGTTGTGGTCGAACCGGATACCAGCGCGATCGCCAATGAAGACGAAGGTTGGATGAGACTGAGCGATCGCCGCGACGGAGACTTTCCCTCGCTCCCGCTGCCTCCAGACGACAGCGATTCCATCGCCTTGCCCGTTCGGGAAACGACGAGTGACGAAGCGACCCGGGAGCCATTCCTGCCGCCAGAAGTCGAGACTCACTGCGAAACCTCGGGTCTCAACCCCCATCAGCTCGTCTTACCGCTGGTGCATGACGGGGTGGCGATGGGGTTGCTGGTGGTGGCGCGCCACGATCGCCCTTGGAACGACCCGGAACAATCGCAAGTTCGGCGAATTGCCCGCACCCTCGCCATCGCCTGTATGCTCGACCAACGCTCCGAATGGTTCGAACATCACTACCGCCAACAGCAGCAGCGCCAAGCCCAACAACACGACCTACTCGACAACCTGCTCCACCAAATTCGCAATCCCCTGACCGCCTTGCGCACCTTCGGCAAATTACTGCTGCGGCGGGTGCAACCGGACGATGCCAACCACAACATTGCCACCAATATCGTTCGCGAGAGCGATCGCTTGCAGGAACTGTTGCAACAATTTGACGAAGCCCTCGACGATGGGGAAGACGCCCTCGACGCTGCCTTACCCGAATCCGACGCGCCCCATCATCCCACCCCCTTACTGCCCGCCTCGTCCATGACGTTGGAGCCGTGCGACCTCGAAGCACTACTCGCGCCGCTGGTGGCATCCGCTCGGGCGATCGCCAGCGATCGGCAACTGACCTTACACGCCGACATTCCCGCCGAGTTACCCCCAGCACGCGCCAATGCCAAAGCCCTGCGAGAAGTGACGAGCAACCTCATCGACAACGCCATCAAGTACACCCCCGAAGGCGGACGAGTGAGCGTTCAAGTTGCCCGTCAACCCCACAACGACCAAAACGATCGGATGGCGATCGCCATCAGCGACACCGGCGTCGGCATTCCCGCCGACGACCTCGATCGCGTCTTCGAGCGGCGATATCGCGGCGTGCAAGCCCAAGGGGACATTCCCGGAACCGGACTCGGGTTGGCGATCGCGCGGGATCTGGTGTGGCAAATGCAAGGCGACATTCGCGTCTTTTCTCCAGCTCGACCGTTGCATTCCTTGGCGGATACCTTCCCCAGCGATCGCGGGACTACCTTTATCGTCGAATTACCCGCCGCCCGTTAAATGACATCATTGATATCTTCGTCGCGCAGGTCGCGAACGTCACTCGATTGTCCCTGGCGCAAGCGTCGAATCAACCAATCGAACCTCGCCTCCGCCAAAGCGGAATTTTCGAACGGCTCGCCGTTTTCCGGTTCGAGACTGGTGATAATTTCTAAATTTTGGCTATACCCCAACTGCACCACCGTCAGGCGCAAGCGATGGGACAAAAACGCCGCGATCGCCCGGTAGAAGCGAGAGGCAAACCCCAAGTCCATTTCCAGCTTTTGCAACAGCTTCTCGCGAGGAATCGAGAGCACCAGCGAATCTTCAATCGCCTTCACCGTTGCCGAAGGCGGTCCGGCATCGACAAACGACATCTCGCCCACGATTTCCCCCGTAGACAAGCGAGCGATCTCTTTATGGGCAACAGCAGCAACAGACACCGAAAACTGACCGTCCACGATCAAATACAGCGCGTCAGTGGTTTGACCCTCGCGAATTAACTCCGTTCCGGCCGCAACCGCAACTCGATCCCCCGTGACAATTGCCCAGTCAATATCGTCATCGTTTAGCTCTCCCAGAATAAATAAAACTTTTTTCATAACCAGCGCGATCGGTATCTGTATGTCCGATTGTATCCAGAACGCCAGTGTTCTAAAGAAAGACAGCAAACCGCTCTCATCCTAACTCGGGCGATTGCGTTCTCTTCGTGAGACAATTAACAATTGATACACCCAACTCAATCCGATAGTTCTGCTATGGCCGAACTGCCAACAACCCTCGACGAAGCGATCGCCCGCGCCAGAGAAGCCACCCGAGCCGCCCTCGATGACGGTCATCGGCTGGTACAAATCGAACTGGTCTTCCCCGAACTCAAAGCCCAACCCATCGCCGAACAATTTTTACCCGTCTTATCCGACTACGGCGAAGGGTTGAGAATCTTCTTCCCGGACATGGGAGCCGCCGCCCTCGCCAAGCGCGATTGGGGAGATATGCCCTTCCAAATCGATGCCCTTAGCAGCCGTCGCGTTTCGGTCGAAGAGAAAATTCAACCCGAAGACCGCTGCTTTTTAGTCATCGAACCCTCTTCGGTAGAAGTCAACGAAGTCGAAAAACTCTACCGCGCCGCCGAAGATCGACCGGTGATATTGTTGCTCCCTCGCTTAGAGAGCGTCGCCACGGTCGGCATCGGTTTAGCCGCGCGCCAGTTGCGAGAGCGCTTCTTGAGCAAAATCGAGTCGTGCTACTACGTGCGTCCCCTTGAAGGCGCGGCGCTATCGCGCTGTTATCCCGAACCCTGGCAAGTGTGGATCGAAACCGAACAAGACGGCTACCAATGTGTCGCCGAACTACCGCGCAAACCCGTGGGCGAAGAACTCGATCGCATCTTAACCGAAGCGACAATGACCCCAGAGGAACGCCAGCGCCTTGCTGAAGAACAACAGGCACAACAGCCACCCCAACCCCGCCAGCGTCAAGGTCAGGGCTTTTTCGCGGAAATCCAGAAGTTTTTACGGGCGTTAAGTCAGTAGTTCCAATATCTCTCGAAGGTTGTCCGAAAGATCCCCCTGTCTGTCTCAGTCGGGGGGATAGAGAGTTTTCTAGACTTCATGAGGTACGCGCTCCCAGATGAGCTGAGGAATAGGAAGGATGCCGGAAACTGGCGAGGCGAATGCGAAAAATCTCCAAAATGTCGCCTTTTCTTGTCAACCGCGACCATTCTTCGGGGAATACTGAAATCGGGTAGGTTTGTTTGGAGACTTGCCCGATTTGTCCTGTAAGAGCCTCAAGTGGAATGATCGCACCCAGACGCATTGTAATTGGGGACGTTCACGGTCACTACGACGGATTGATGCATCTGCTCGAAGCGATCGCCCCCGGACGCGACGACAGCGTCTATTTCCTGGGAGACTTAATCGATCGCGGCCCTCAGAGCGCGCGGGTAGTCGAATTCGTTCGCAAAAGCCCCTATCGCTGCTTGCGAGGCAACCACGAACAGCTCTTGCTCGATGCCTTTCCCCACGGACAGATCGATCGCCCGGCGTTAAATGCATGGCTCTGGAGCGGCGGCTCCGCCACGGTCGCCAGCTATCCCAACGGACACATTCCTCAAACTCACCTGCGTTGGATGCAAAGCTTGCCCCTCTATCTCGATTTGGGCGATATCTGGCTGGTTCACGCCGGTGTCAATCCCAACTTGCCCCTCGAAGCGCAAACCATGCGAGACCTGTGTTGGATTCGGGGCGAATTTCACCGCAGCGAGCGACCCTATTTCCCCGACAAGTTAATCGTCACCGGACACACGATCACGTTTACGTTACCCGGAATTGCCCCCGGACAGCTTGCGTGCGGTCCCGGATGGCTCGATATCGATACAGGAGCCTATGCCTCGGCGAGCGGCTGGCTGACCGGAGTAGATTTGACCCATCAGTGGGTCTATCAAGTTAATATCTTTCACGGTGGAACGCGCACCCTTCCCCTCGAAAAAGCCACGACCCGGTTCCAGCCGGATCGCGTTGTGACTCGGCGCCAACTGTTGCAGCAGATGATACAACAGCAGTAGGGGTTGATTTATCGTAGTAACGGGCGAATTCTAGCCTGGTAAGCGCTTTCGTCTAAGCCTTTGCCCGTTTGCGCGCCTTCGTCGAGTTGTTGTCTCAAGCGAGCCACGCGGTTCTCGGGAGAGGGGTGAGTGCTGAGAAAAGTGGGCACCGATCCCTGACCGCTTAATTTTTCAAAGAATTGGATCATCCCCACTTGAGCGTAACCGGCGTTACCGAGAAATCGCCAGCCGTCTTCGTCGGCTTCCCGCTCGTCTTCGCGGCTGTTGGGACGGCGTAATGCCAGTTCGTAACCGATGCTGACGGCGACATTGCGATCGATTTCGGCAGCCGAAGCAATCCCTCGCGCGATCGCCGCTTCTTTCATTTGCTTGACCGCATGGCGGTTGGTAATGTGGGCGATTTCGTGAGCGATAACGCTGGCGAGTTGGGCTTCGTTATCGGCGGCTTCGATTAAACCCGTATGGATGTAAATAAAGCCACCCATGGTCGCGAAAGCATTGAGGCTGTCGTCTTTGACCACCTGGAAGGTATAGGGAATGTCGGAGCGATCGCTGACGGCGGCAATCTCCTGACCGATATCGTTAATATAGTCGTTAATCTCGCGGTTGCGGTACAGGCGAATCTGGCGGTTGACCAATTGTTCGTTAATCCGCTTGCCGATCTCGACTTCCTGGCGATCGGACATATTCGAGAGCTGGATCACCTGGATGCCGTGCAGGATCAGGTCGCGCAGGGAAAATGCCTGTACGGGGGGAAGGGAACTCGTCCACAATCCCAAAGCCACGGTAGCCGACACGAGGGGGTAAACCCAACGCTGCCGCAGCCAAGATAGGGGTTTAGATAGTAGGTTAGACATGATGGTTTGACGGGTGATGTGTAGGAACAATCGAGCGAACGTGTTGTATTAATTGACGGAACTTCGCACTCAGAGGTTGCAGGGGTACGAATCGGGATGAGGGGAAGCCTTACTTCTACTTCCATCTTATCGACCTCATTCAGCGGTGCCCTCCCTCTGGCAGAATAGAAGTTTGGATTTCGGACGACGGAAATATGAAAATTTTGGATTCTCAAGGGCGATTGTTCGGGAAAATTAGCATCCTCGATGTCGGTGCGGCGATTACCATCGTTCTCGTGGCGATCGGGATCTTTTTCTTTCCCGGAACGTCTGGCTCGGTGGCGCAAGTCGGTGCCAATCGCGCCCCGGTTGAAATTGACGTCATCGTTCGGGGATTGAGCGTGCGCGATCCGGAGGCATTAATTGCCAATTTGCGCGAAACGGGTCAAACCAACATCGTGATTCGCAACCAACCCTACGGTCGGGTCGAGGTGAAGTCCGTCGAACGCATGGTTCGCAATATCGCGGTTCCCCAACCGGACGGGTCGGTGAAAGCACTCCCCGACCCGAGAGCCGAGGAGTCGTTTAGTACCGATATGCTAATTACCTTAGCCGGAGAAGCCACCCTCACCGAGGACGGTCCGGTGTTGGGCAATAACAAGATCAAAATCGGGACGCCGGTTGAGTTAGAGGGCAAAACCTATAACTTTAACGCCAGCGCCATCGACGTTCGAACGAGCGAGTAAATTCGATCGCACGAACGCCGTCGCCTCCCCGGTTGAAGCTAGCTGGCGGCGGTGGCTTCGGTTTGGGAGGAACGATCGCCTGGAATTTCGTCAAAGATCGCACCCCGTTGCTTCAAGTCCGCGATCGCTTCGTCAGACAGACCGCTACAACCGACCAGCAGGGTTTCTTGAACCTTCGTTTCGGTCAAATTGGCGCGTTGGAGATTCGCCGATTTCAGGTTGGCGCGCAATAAGTCGGCGCGAAACAGGTCGGCGCGAAATAAAGTCGCTTGACTCAAATCCGCTTCGCTGAGATTGGTTCCGCTCAGATCGGCACCGCTTAAGTCCGCACCGCTTAAGTCCGCACCGCTGAGGTCGGCGCCGCTCAAATTCGCGCCAATTAATTCTGCATTGCCGAGATTGGCACGGAATAAATTGGCATGATGGAGATTTGCGCCGATCAAGTCCGCTCGGTACAAGGTGGCGTGACTCAGGTTGGCGCGAAACAGGTTAGCGCGAAACAGGTTAGCGCGAAACAAATTGATCCGAAATAGATCGGTGCCGTTGAGATCGGCTCGGAACAGGTCGCTATCTCGAAAGTTGCGCTCTCCAGCTTCATAGCGTGCCAGAAATTCGGTCGCATCCATAAATGTAATTGGGATATTGCTTCAATGGGATTGTCTCAAAACAATCCTAGCAATCCGAGTTAGGATTATATTTTATTAGGGATCGCCTTTGGTCGGGAGTCGCGATCGCCTCTGAATGTCATTTCACAAACTGGGGCGGAAGGATTCGAACCTCCGAATGGCGGGACCAAAACCCGCTGCCTTACCGCTTGGCTACGCCCCAATGGCTCAACCTTTGTTATCTTAGCAAGGGCTACCCCAAATCTGTCAAGCAATTTCCCAATTTTTTTCTAAGATTGTCCCCAAATTGCCCGATCGCCCCATATCCGGGGAATTCTAGCGGCGCATGGCGGGCTGTCGGATCGGGATGCGCAACACAAATTCGCTGCCCTTGCCCAATTCGGAACGACACTCAAGGCTGCCGCCGTGTTTGTCCACCACGATCTGATAGCTAATGGACAGTCCCAACCCAGTCCCTTTCCCGACGGGTTTGGTGGTAAAGAAGGGATCGAACAGGCGTTTTTGCACTTCTTCCCGAATGCCCGCGCCGTTATCGCGAATGCGGATTAACACGCTGTCGGTTGGCTTCTGGGCGTGGGGAAGTGCCGGATGCGCTGCCGCCTCGACGGTTTCGGTTTCAATGGTAATGGTGCGCGGATCGGGCTGACCTTCTAGGGCGTCAATGGCGTTGGCGAGGATGTTCATAAACACCTGATTGAGCAGTCCCGCGTAACACTCGACCTTGGGCAATTCGCCGTATTCTTTAATCAGTTCGATACCACTGCGATCGCTATTGCCTTTGAGCCGACCTTGCAAAATCAGCAGGGTATTCTCGATCCCCTCGTGGATGTTGACCGGTTTCATTTCGGCTTCGTCGAGGCGCGAGAAGTTGCGCAGCGACAGCACGATCTGACGGATGCGTTCGGCTCCCATTTTCATCGACGAGAGCAACTTGGGCAGATCCTCGACGAGAAATTCGAGATCGATATCCTCGATTTCGGTTTGTACCGCTTCGACGGGTTGGGGATAGGAGTCTTGATAAACGTCGATCAGTTCGAGCAGTTCGTGAATGTAGGTTTCGGCGTGGGAGAGATTCCCGGTGATGAAGTTGACGGGATTGTTGATTTCGTGGGCAATTCCCGCCACCATCTGTCCCAAGCTCGACATTTTTTCGTTTTGAATCAGTTGGGCTTCGGTTTGCTTCAGGTTGTGCAACGCTTCGCTCAACTGTTTGGCTTGGGTTTGGGCAGCTAGGGCGGCGGCGCGGGTTTCGGCGTAGAGTTCGGCTTGGTCGATGGCGATCGCCAATTGATCCACCACCGCTTGCAGCAATTCCACTTCCGCCTCGCTCCACGGTCTGGGACCGCGACAGTGACTGCACACGATCGCGCCGAATTGACCGGAACGGGTACTCAAGGGCAACAGCAGTTGCGAAGTCGCCCCGGATTCCTCCATCAGCCATCGCATTTGGTCGTCCACCTCGGGACTGGCGTGGAGATTGTCAATTTGAATGGTTTCGAGACTTTGAATTTTCTCGGCGAGGGGATCGATTTGTTCGGGGCGACAGTCGCCGAGCAAGCTGGGAAGTTGCGCCTGACGGGCTTCGTGGGTCACCGCCATGCTGGGGAACTTGGGGTTGGGCCAGTACCACAGGTAGTGACAGCGATCGATGTGCAGGCAGTTGCGGATTTCGTGGACGGCAGTATCTAAAATCGTGTCTAGGTCGAGGGACTTGCGAATTTGGCTGGCAAGGCGGAACAGCAGTCCTTCCCGGCGTACCAGTAAGGCTCGACGCGCCTGCCACCGATCGATCGCTAAGGCAAAGCTTCCCGCCAGACAGCTCAAGGTCGCCTGCGCCATCGAACTCAGGGGAACAGTCGTTTGTACGGCGATCGCGCCGACGAGTCGCTCTTCGAGGGCAAGCGGATAGCCGCAGAGGTAGGAGTCCGTGGCGTTGTCCTCTGGAATGAGGCGATCGCATTGAGGTTGGCGATTTCGGGCGATCGTTTCCACCAAGGGGCGATGGGGGTCGTCGCCGAGATCTCCGGCTTGGGCTTGCAATTCGAGTACGGGGGATTCCGCTGCGCCGTTGGCGTCGATGGGCAACGAGTCGTCGGGATCGGCCGTCCAAATCGAAATCGCGATCGCCCCGAGGTGTCGCTCTAGAATCTCTGCACAACTATTAAGGGTGACATCGAGGGCATTCGATCGCGCGATCGCCACTCCCACTTCAGCCACCAACCCCGACAGCAGGGCAGACTGCCGCTGGGTAGGCTCGTCGAGCTTGCGCCAGTAAATTGACAGTCCGTCGGAATCGGGATATACCCGCACCTCTAAGGTGACGACCAGCGACGGCTCGAACAGCTCGAAGGTCAGGGGGGTTTGCCGATCGAGGACTTGCTGGCAGTAGCGGTCGAAGCTGGCTCGCGCCTCTGGAGCGGACAACAACTGCGACGCCGACCGACCGAGCAATTGTCCGAGGCGACAGTTCCACAACCGAGTCGCTGGCTCGTTGGCTTCGCTAATGCGTCCGGCGCGATCGAGCAGGGTGATGGCATCGGTGACGCGATCGAGCAGAGCAGTCTGGGGGGCGCGAGAGGCGGGAATGGAGGCGAGATTGGGTTGGGCGAGGCGACAGGCGGGAAACGCAGTGGAACGACCCGAACGGGACCGCAGCGATGGGGTCTGACGCGATCGCCCGTCGGTATGGGAGCGGCGCAACCGCTGGAGTTCGATTTGCGCGAGGGCTTGTTGGCTCAAGCGGAGTAGGGCATCTTGCTGCTGGGCGCTGAGCTGGCAGGGGGTGTAGTCGAGTACCACGATCGCGCCGAACACGCGACCGGCATCATCGACGATGGGAACGCCCGCATATCCGCCCCAGGGGCGATCGCCGCCAGCCACGGGGAATTCGGACAAATTCTGCTCGAGAACCGACCGTTGCGGTTGCTCCATCGTCCGCCGACACAATTCCAAGCAAGCGCGGGCGCGATCGCTATCTAACCCGACGCCGGCGATAATTTGAATGGGAAGTTCGCCATTCGGTCTCGCCTCAGTGTCCCGATACGTGCCAATTGAGGCGATCGGCATTTGGCAAATCGAACTAGCCAAGTACGCGAGATCCTCAAAGGCGGGGTTGGGGGTGGAAGGACGATCGGCATGCAAATCGAGACTCTCAATGGGAACAGTGGCGTAGTTGTGGTCTTGTATTGACATTTTGGCGCGATCTTAAATGAATTTCGACCAGGATGCGGAGCAGAATGCTTCCCCGCTGGCGCACCACCTTAAACACGTTGCAATGCGATTGAGGCGATGGGGTAAAGGTTGGCTCGATCGTCTAGCTTACACTCCCACCCCAATCGATCGTCGGTCGGCACGGGAGGCGGGAGCGATCGTTGCCACCGACGCTGTTGGCGTTTTTGCTCAATTTGGTTCAAACCCTTAGCTGCCCGATAAGCTATCCCTTGCTTATCTGTATAGTGCCCTGCCCTAACAAGAAATTCCCGCAATTGTTTTTCGATCTTAATCATTCTTTATATTTTAAAAATTTGATTAAAATTTCACAAAATTTTGGGAAAGCACGTTCCCCAAATCTGGCAGCCAGCGTCGAGACTTTTATCCGAGCGATCGAGTAAAAAAATATTAAGGATTCGGAAAAGCGCTGGTAAATTGGGCACGTTGAGGATGCAGGTTCGACTTTAATCATCCTTTAGCCAAACATCGTATTAGAATAGAACACGAGAATCATGTCGTCTCAATTGAGCAGTCAACCCACCGTTTTAGCAGTAGACGATAGCCCCATCGTTCGAGAAATGGTCAAACGCTCCCTCGAACAGGACTATCGCGTTATCGTTGCCGATAATGCCGTCGATGCGTTAAGTACAATCTATAACGAACCCGTTTTCGTCTTGTTGCTCGACGTTTCGATGCCCGATATCGACGGACTCGAACTGTGCCGCACGATTCGGAACTTACCCCAATTCGAAACGCTCCCAATTGTCATGCTGACCGCTCGGGATAAAGCCTTTGACAAAGTGCAAGGTCATCTCGCCGGTGCGAGTGAATACCTCACCAAACCGTTCGACCCCGATCGCCTCTCCCAGACGATCGCCCGCTATTACCAAGACTCGTCGATTTTACCGGCTAATTCGTAACGGTTCGCTGCCGACAACCATGGCACAATAGCGATCGCTTGCTTGTCTGCAACCTATCCCAGCTTCGTTTGTTTGTCTTTAAACTGCAAGAGAAATCTACCCATGGCTTCGAGTCGCGCTTCGAAACCCACCATTTTAGCGGTCGATGATTGTGCCGTTACCCAAAAAGTCATTCAGCGAACATTGCAGGAAAACTATCGCGTCTTGCTGGCGAATAACGCGATGGATGCTTTGACGGCGATTTACGAAGAACCGATCGAACTGTTGCTACTCGACATTCTCATGCCGGGAATTGACGGTCTAGAACTGTGTCGTACCGTCCGCAAGCTCCCTCAATTCGAAACGCTGCCCATCATCATGCTCACCTCTCGCACCCGCGCCTTCGATAAAGCCCAAGGTTGGATGGCGGGGGCGACCGAATACCTCACCAAGCCCTTCGACCCGGAACAATTGCATCAAATCGTCCAATACTTTCTCGATCCCTCCCTGTGTCCGCTTCAACTGAGGGCAGACGGGAATTAAGCAATCTCGGCGAACAGAGAGAAGGCAACAGGCAACAGCTCATCTGGGAAGTGTAGCTCATCAGTCCGGGAAATGAATGTTCTATCCGGTCGCTCTAATCGGCGATCGCGCCTTATTTCGCCCGCGTGGAATTATCTTCTTCCGGCGCGCTTTCGGGAGGCGATTCGGGGGTGTCCTCGCCGACAAACTGACTGACCACTTGATTGAGCTGTTCGGCGTCGAACGGTTTGGTTAAATACTCTGTCGCCCCAGCCATGCGCCCTTGCACCTTATCGAACAACCCATCCCGAGCCGTCAGCATCACGATCGGCAACTCTTGAAATTGCGGCAAGCTGCGCACGGTTCGGCACAGTTCCAAGCCGTCAATGCCGGGCATGGTTACGTCGAGCAACAGCAGGGACACCGGCTCGTGGTAAATGACGGTCAAGGCATCAACGGCGTTATCCGTCACAATCACGCGATAATTGTCTTCTAAGGCTCGCTTGACCATTCCTTGCGTGATGACGCTATCGTCTACGGCTAAAATTGTTGGTACTGGTGAGGACATAAAAACCGCTGACCATCATTCCACTCCTGCCCCGATTTTAGCGCGAACCGCGATTTCTCTTATAGGTAACTCCGCTGAGGTGCCAACTCGATCGAACTCAAATGGGATAAATTTACCAGTGAGGCGAACTGGCGATCGCCTCGGTAGCGGCGGCAACATCGAGGGGTTTGGCGAAGTAATAGCCCTGTCCGTACTCGCACTGAAGCGATCGCAATTGCAGCAATTGTTGGTGCGTTTCGACCCCCTCGGCAATGGCGTCCATCCCCAACTCGTGAGCCAGGGTTAAAATCGCCCGCACGATTTCCGCCTTTTCGCCATCGTCGCCCATTTGTCCCACAAAAGAGCGATCGATCTTGAGGGTATCGGAGGGGAAGCGGTGCAGGTAGCTCAACGACGAATAGCCCGTCCCGAAGTCATCGATACAGATCTGAATGCGACGCTGCTTCAGTTGAGCCAGCATCGACGCGGCGGATTGGGCGTTCTCGACAATCGTGCTTTCGGTAATTTCCAATTTTAAATAGCGCCCGTCGAGTCCGGTTTCCTCCAAAATGGCGTCGATCTGCTCGATTAAATGGGTCTGGGAAAATTGCTTGCACGACAAATTCACGCTGACACACAGATCGTCGCACTCGGGAAACTGTTGCTGCCACTGGCGCAGTTGGCGACAGGCTTGATGCAACACCCACAAGCCGATGGGCACGATCGCCCCTGTTTCTTCCGCCATGGGAATAAATTCCCCCGGAGACACCAAACCCCGCGTCGGATGCTGCCAGCGCACCAATGCCTCAAATCCGACGATCCGACTGTAGCAACCACAGTTGTCGGCGCGTTCGGGGCTTTCGCACAGCAGCACGATCGGCTGGTAGTGCAGTAAGAACTCTTGCCGTTCGAGCGCCAAGCGCAGGTCGGTTTCCAATTGCAACCGCGCCACGGCATTGTCGTGCATGTCCGTGTCGAAGGTAATGTGGCGGGCTTTACCGAGGGCTTTGGCGCGATACATGGCAGTATCGGCATCTCGCAGCAAATCTTCCGGACGCTTGTAGCCGGTCGAACTCAAGGCAATGCCGATGCTGGCGTTGGTGAAGACTTCCCGACCGTCGAGGGTAAACGGCGCGCGCAGGGCAGCGTGAATGCGATCGGCGATTTTGGAGGCATCTTCGGTCGATTGGATTTCTTCGAGCAAAATGGTGAATTCGTCGCCCCCCAGCCTGGCGAGGGTATCGCTGGGGCGCAAGCAGGATTCGAGACGGCGGGCAATTTCGACCAGGAGGCGATCGCCGATCGTGTGACCGAGGCTGTCGTTAATGGTTTTAAACCGATCGAGGTCTAAAAACAGCACGGCAAAAATATAGTTTCCCCGCCGTTTGGCGCGCCGGATCGTATGCCAGAGGCGATGGATGAATAAATCGCGATTGGGCAAATTGGTCAGCGAATCGTAATAGGCATTGTGGAGCAGTTGTTCCTCGGCGTGCTTGCGCTCGGTGATGTCGTTTTGAATGCCGATGAAGTGGGTGAGGTGACCGCGAGCGTTGCGAACCGGGGAGATGTAGAGTTCGTTCCAAAACAGGGTGCCATCTTTGCGGGCATTGCGCAGGATAATGTGATATTCTCGCCCCTCTTGCAAGGCTTGGCGCAGTTCTGCCAGGGAGGTGGCGTCGGATTCCCCCGCTTGCCAAAAATCGGTGCTGCGACCGATGACTTCATCGGCTGAGTAGCCGGTCATTTGCTCGAAGCTGGGGTTGACGTAAATGACGGAATGGTCGGACTGGCTGGCATCGGCGATGGCGATTCCGTTGCTGCTGCTGGCGATCGCCCGTTCCATCAGATGCAACCGTTCTTCCGACTGCTTGCGGGCAATCGCCGTTCCGAGTAAATTGGCGATCGCCTCGAGAAAGCGAACTTCGTCTTCTCGAAACTGACGGTAGTAGCGGGTATGAACGCCCAACACGCCAAAGACGGTCTGGCGACCCTCGATCGGCACGGTCATGCCCGCCACGATGCGGTGGTTGTGCAGCCAGGGCTGTCCGCTAAAGCGAGTTTCCACGCGCAAATCTTCGACCACCACCGGCTGGTTGTGGCGCAACGTGTAACCGGCTTGGGAGTGGGGACTGGCGCTGACGGTGGCTTGTCCGACCAATCCCGGTTTCCAGCCGATGCCCGATCGCAAGAAGAAGGCATAACCGTTGGGTTGCAGCTCCAGGACGTGGGTGTATTCGACCCCGAGGGTGCGCGCCAGCAGGAAGGCGGCTTCGTCCATGAGAACCGAGACTTCAATGCCCTTGAGGGCGAGCTGACCCAACCGGGTCGTGGCGGCTTGCTGGCGGCTCCTGGCTTCCACTTCGGTTTGCAGCCGCTGGCGATCGCGCAGCAGATCTCGCAGGTACGGCTCGTTGTTGTCGCGATCGCTGTTGGGGTGAATCGCGCCCAAAATCGCGGTTTCGCCTCGAAACTGCAAGCGTTTGAGCGACAGGGTCATCCCAATCGAGGGGCGATCGCCCACTCGGGCGCAAACCTCGCACTCGGCTTGGGACACTTGTGCCATCAGGGCGCATACCGAGATCGCCTGTTTGCCTTCGGGGTCGTAAAACTCGGGGAGCGACTGACCCATGGGGCGAGTGTTGAGGTGGAAGATCGAGTCAAACAAGCTATTGGTTTGCCAAATTAACCCATCATCCAGCCGGGTGATAAAAGCCGGGACGGGCAGGACTTCAAGATCGAAGTCGTCGGGTAGCGTCGCGGGCGTCCACCTTGAGGGAGGCTTGTATTGGGTTGATTCAATTGCTTTGCGTTGATTGTCCACCTTGACGTACTCGAATACCAATGTTGCCAATGTTTCATGCTCCCTAGCTCCCGATTCGATCGAGAGATCCCCCCTGACCCCAACGGCGATCGCGCTTGTCTAGTGTTGGTCGATCGAGGTTAAAAGGCTCGATATCAATTAATTGTACGATTGTCTGACTTTATAATTTCCGAGACATGAATTGCGATCGCGCCCTTGATAACGATCGCATCGAACCTTTGGAATTCACGGTTCTCCCTTCAACCGAGCCAGGGTTTTCCTCCATCGGGCGGTCGGTCTGACCTGCCGTTCGACCCGCGTTCCCAGCGGGAACGGATCGCCCCGACTTGGCGCTCAGTTGGGGAGAAAGGGAAAGGCAATCGGGCGAAAACAAGTCTTGTCTATCCTGACTCCAATCTGTCTCTCGCTGTAGAACGTTCCCCTCAAAAGCGAAATAAAGGCTTGCGATTGGGCCGCACATATTGAAAAATCGCTCAAACGATCGATGAGAATTTTTATAAAATCTTGATATCTTTTTCTATCATAAACCAAATTCAAAAGCTTTCGGCGATCGCATTTGGAAACCCGGACTCCCGTTAGCGAGAAATTCCGTTTCGCCCGCTCCATTCGCTCAATTCGACACCTTCGCCAGCAGGAACGAGGCAATTTCGCGGACGGGGAGAACGTGTTGGGCGGCATTGAGAGCGATCGCGGCTTTAGGCATCCCGAAGACCACGCTACTGGCTTCGTCTTGGGCAATCGTAATTCCCCCGGCGCGATGGATCGAAGCCATCCCGTCGGCGCCATCCGTCCCCATCCCCGTCAGCAACACTGCCAGACTATTGCGTCCGTACCGCTGAGCGATCGATTGAAACATGACGGTCGCCGACGGTCGATGTCCCTTCCACGGCGGCGCGTTCGAGCAGACAAACTGACAGCGAGAATTAAACTCCAAATGCTGTTGCTCCGGCGGAAAATACACCACGCCCGCCTGGGGAAACTCTCCCGGAACGGCCACGCGCACCGCCAGCTTGCACTCGATCGCCAGCCAATTCACCAATCCCTGCAAAAACCCCTGACTGATATGCTGCACGCAGACAATCGGAACGGGAAAATTTTTGGGCAAGTGCGTCAAAATCCCGTGGAGTGCCTGCGGTCCCCCCGTGGAAGCTCCAACCGCCACAATGCGGGGACTTGGAACGCCAGATAGGGGGATAAACGGACGAGACGGGGTTCGGATCGGGGTCGCCGGTGTGGGGGTCGCAGTCGGAGTCGGCGCAGGTTGGGGTTTCGTTGCGCGCGTTGGGGTCGTCCCCGCAGCACGACGGCGCAGGGTAAAGACCGCCACCCCCGAGAGGACTTTAATTTTGGTCACTAACTCGCGCTTGAGCGATTCGTAATTCTCGCCGCTCAACCCGTGGCGGGGTTTGGGAAACACGTCTACCGCCCCGGCTTGCAACAGGCGAAATACGTTCTGGGTGTCCTCGGCTTGTACCGAGGCGCTGATCACCAAAATCGGGCGCGGATAGGTCGCCATCACTTCCTGGGTGAATTCCAACCCGTCCATGTGAGGCATGTGCAAGTCGGTACAAATCACCTGGGGACGAACTTGAGGAATCAGCTTTAACCCTTCGACGCCCGATCGCGCGGTTCCCACCACCTCAATTTCCCCGGTCGAACTGAGAATCCGCTTCAGCACGATCAGGGCGACGGGGGAATCTTCAACCAGTAAAACGCGAATCGGAGATTTGTCATTGGGCATTGGTGGCTATGGGGTGAGTCTGAATGACGGGGTCGAGTAACAGAGGATAACCGGCGCGATCGCGCTAGACCAATCTTCTCAAAGTATCGAGCAACACGTCCTGATTGAACGCGCTCTTGGTAATGTAGGCATTGGCACCCGCTTCGGCACCCTTGCGCTTGTCTTCGTCGGTTGCCATGGACGTGACCAGCACGATGGGCAAATCGCTGTATTGCGAATCCGACCGAATCCGTGCCGTCAGCTCCAAGCCGTCGAGATTGGGCATTTGAATGTCGGAGACGACGGCGTCGAACTGGCGGGTCTTGAGCTTGTTCAACCCATCCAGTCCATCCACTGCCGTGACGACCTCGTATCCGGCACCTTCGAGAATCCGCTTTTCTTGGGTGCGGGTAGCGATAGAATCTTCGACGAGCAGCAGCACCTGTTGGGTGGGTTTGGATTCGATCGGTCGTTCGGTTTTGACCGAGCCAGCGTACTTGCGTACCGATTCGAGCAAGTCCTGGGGGTTGAGCACCACGCACACTTCCCCCGTCCCGAGAATGGTCGCGCCAGAAATATTGCGCACCCTCTGAAGCAAGCGACTCTGACGCTTGAGCACCACGTCCTGTTCGTCAATGAGGGCATCGACCAACAAGCCCAGGCGATCGTCGCCTACTTTTAAAATAATGCACGGGAAGCGATCGGTGGGGGGGTCATCCCCCTCGCTCGGGGGAGGCAATTCCAGCAAATCCGCCAGTCGCGCCACCGAAACCGGGCGATCGTCGAGGATAATGGTTTCTCGCCCCTCGATCGCGAAGATTTCGCTGTAATCGACCAAGCGGGCGGTTTGAACGAATTCCACCGGGAGCGCGTATGGGTCGCCGTTGACCTCGACCAACAACACGTGGGCGGTGGCGAGGGTGGTTCCCAGTTGCAACCGTATCGTACACCCAGCTCCCGGCGTCGATTCGACTTGAATCGATCCTTTCAGCCGTTCGACATTGGTACGCACCACGTCGAGTCCTACCCCCCGTCCCGACACTTCCGTGACGAAATTGCGGGTGGAAAACCCCGGCATGAAAATCAGCGATTGAATTTGGTTGGGGGTCATGTTCGCCAGTTCTTCTTCGCGACACACCCCTCGCTTCAGAGCTGTTTGCTTGATTTTTTCCACGTCCAAGCCGCGTCCGTCGTCGCTGATTTCGATGGCGATATTGGTCGCCGTTTGATAGCCGCGCAGTCGAATCGTCGCCGTGGGCGGTTTTCCCCGTCGCTGGCGTTCGCCCACCGTTTCGATGCCGTGATCGACGCTGTTGCGGATAATGTGCATCAGCGGGTCTTTCATCTCTTCGAGAATCCGCTTGTCGGCTCGGGTTTCGCCCCCTTCGACGATCAAGTTGACTTGCTTGTCGCGATCGCGCGCTAGAGAGCGCACCATGCGAGGATAGAGGTTGAAAATCGTCGAAAGCGGCAGCAAGCGCAGGGTACGGATACCATCTTCGAGTTCGTCGGAAATCGCGTCCAGTCGCGCCGTATCTTCGTACAGGGAATTGCGCAGTTGGTTGATGCGGGTGCCCAACCCGTCGAGGCGGTCTTCGGTGCGGTGGTAAAAGTTTTGCAGGGGTTCGAGAGTCCCGTTCGCGTCTAAGGTGCGCCCGGACGCGCCGTTACCGTTGCCGTTTTGATAGTGGCGCTGGAACTCTTCGAGGGCGAAGCGATTGATAAAGGCATCCCGGCTCCATTCTTCCCACAGCGAGACCAGTTGTTCGATTTCGGCGAGGCGGTGGGCGATGCGAATTTTGGTGACCGTCAGCTCTCCCGCCTGGGTCATGAGGGAGTCGAGGTTGCGCGTTTCGACCCGAATCGTTTCGATGCGGTAACCGCCGTTGGACGTTTGGGCAACATCGGTAGAGCGATCGCTCGTCGCGGGCGCCGTGCTGGAAACGGGCGCATCGCCATTGGTCGTCGGGGTGTCATCGTTGTCGTCGCTAGTCCGGGTTGGTGCTGGGGTTGGGGGGCTGCTCCCTTGGGCTGCGCCGTTTCCTTGCAGTTTGGCGATAATCTCGGGCACGCGCACCCCCGAGTCCGCTCCCGTCACCACTTCGCTGACGAGTTTGGCGATCGCCTCTAAGCCCTGGTACAGTCGGTCTGCCAGTTCTTCGGACAGTTCCGAGCGACCGTGTTTGACGGGCAGGAGTTGCTGTTCCCATTCGTGGGTCACGGTGACGAGATCCCGCACGCCCAACATACCGGAATCTCCCTTCAGGCTGTGGATTTCGCGCAGCAGTTCTTCCAGAGTGGCGGCGTTGTCGGGATGTTGCTCTAAATGCGCCAAGCCGGATTCTAATTTTTGCAGGTGATCTTCGCTGGCAGATTGGAAGCTGGTGCGCAGTTCTTCGTCGTCGAGATAGCGAGATATTTCGCTGGATTGGGAGTTCTCGGCGGCAGCATTGGCATCGGATTCGACCGGTTCGGGTTCGGGTTCGGCGTCAGTCTCGGGTTCGACTGTTTCGGATTCGACCGGTTCGGGTTCGACCGGTTCGGCTGTCTCGGACGCCTGTGCATCCGTCGCTTCCTGATTTTGCTCGGACGGCGACGCACCCATGAGGCGAGCGAGTGCGTAAAAGGTATTGACGCCGCTGGGTTCTCCCGTGACCGCCTCGCGCACGATTTTACCCATATCGTCGAGTCCGTCGTAGAGGCGATCGCACACCTCTTTCGACAGTTCGAGTTCGCCGCGCTTGACGCTCCCGAGCAAATGTTCCCATTGATGGGCGAGGGTGGCAACATCTTTAACGCCCAACATCCCCGCATCGCCTTTGAGACTGTGAGCTTCGCGCATGAGAGCCTCGATACGGGCGAAATCGTCGGGATGTTTTTCTAGGTGCAACACGCCCTCGTCGAGTTTTTGGAGGTGTTCCTCGCTGGCAATTTGAAAGGTGCCGCGCAGTTCTTCGTCTTCAATTCTCATAGCTGAGTGTCTCCTCGCCTCTGTTAGCGCCCATCGATAGAGATCGCTTGAGTTTCCTGAGTACCGACGATCTCGGCGATCGTTGCTTGAAATAACCGATTCGAGATGCCCCCAATGTTTCTATAGTAATGCCTTCCCTTTCCGGACGATGGCGGTTGAATCAAGAATGGTCTCGAACCGTCTCGATCGAATTTTTACGCCAATCGCTCGCCGCGATCAAACAATTTCTTTAAGATTTGTGGCGGCATCGTTTAAATTTTGAGTGCCGATCTTAATTTGGCTAATGCCGTTGGCGGCTTCTTGAGCGGCGGCGTTAATGGTATTCATCGCTTCGACCACTTGCTGAATTGCACTGACTTGCTGCTTGATATTCAGCGAGATTTGTTGGTTGTTTAAAACCACGTTGTTGACCGACTCTTGAACCGCTGCAAAAGCTTCGGAAGTGTCGCGGGCAATGCGTACGCCTGTTTCTACCGTTTTTGTCCCTTCTTCGGTTACCATCACGGTCGAATTAATAGCAGTTTGAACGTCTTCGACCAAGGCGTTGATCTTTTCTGCCGATTTGCGACTTTCATCGGCGAGCTTGCGAATTTCGGCGGCAACCACCGAAAATCCTTTTCCGTGTTCCCCCGCTCGTACCGCTTCGACCGCCGCATTCAACGCCAGCATATTGGTTTGATTGGCGAGGTCGCTGACCAAGGTGGAAATATTGCCGATTTGATTGGTTTGATCGCTCAAGCGCAGGATTTGTCCTTGCATGGCACCGACCTTATCGCGCAGTTGCTCCATTCCGTCGAGGGTGCGCTCGACCGCTCGGGTGCCGTCTTCGGCTCGGTCGAGGGCTTCGCGGGCGCTCGCGGCGGCATCGTCGGCTTGTTGGGTCATCTGGCGGGAGGACGCGCCGAGTTCGTCCATGGTGGTGGTGGTTTCGTTGACCGAGGCAGCTTGTTGGGTGGCGGCGCGCTCTTGTTGGTCGATGGTGGCAGCAATTTCAGTCGAGGAACTCGCGACGGATCCGGCGGCTTGGTTCATGCGATTGGCGATCGCGTTGACGATCCAACTGCCTAAAAGAAATGTCAGTACCAGCGAACACAAGATTGCCCCGACAATTGCCCACGTGAGGCGATCGAGGGCTTCCTCTTGCAGTCGTTCGCTCTCGGCAACCATGGTTTGCTCGCGAGTACGAAAGGTGCGCAATAATTCTTCGATGTGTTCCGATTGGGCTCGACCGTCTGCCTGTTTCCAGCGCTGAATCGCTTGCTCGGCGTTTCCCTGCTGCACGAGAGCCACCAATTCGTTATTGATGCTTTCAAGAGCTTTGACTTCTTCAACCAGTTCTTGAAATGTCGCGATCTGTTCTGGATTTTGCAGCATCCGATCGACCTCTTGCGCGACTTGATTGAACGTCTGTCTCGATTGTTGAACTGAGTCGAGCGAAATCGGACTTTTATCGAGTAAATAACCGCGCGTGGCTCGGGAGAACACTTGAATATTTAAGGCGAGGGTATCGATTTTCTGCGAAATTTCGCTCGAACGGTTGAGATCGCGCGACTCTTGCCTGACGATCGCGGCATTCCACCAGACGACGATTCCCGATATAATCAATAGCACGACTGGAATCGAGTAACCGCCGAGAATCCAATAGCGAATTTTTTGGTTTTGAATGTTTAACATATTCCGACTGCCTCATACAAACCGATACTCAAGGTATCGTCGATTTTTGGGTTCGAGCGGGAAATTCAGCCCCCAAATGGCTCGCGCGAACCGCGATCGCCGAGGGAAAAATTAAAATGAGTGACACGCGCCGACGAGTTCTTATAGTATTATTCCCCAGTTTCGGGCACGCCGTTCGGTTGGGCTAAACTAAGAGACTGATGGGAGTCCGGTCGCGCGGGTTGGGCGCTCGGGAATCGCCGTGCAGAGGTTTGAGATGGCAAAGTTTGAATTTCTAATCCAAAAAGAAGGCGATCGCGCTTGGCTGCCTCTAGAATCGCCAGATGTCGAAATCTTAGAAGGTCGATATCGCGTCGTCGCTCGTTCGGGTTTGATCGATACGCCGGTCGAAATTCGAGTCACCCACGAATCGACGGAGGAAACGCCGCCCAAACGACGGGTTCACAAGAGTTCTCGGCGGACGACGCCAGAGGGCTTGATGGTGGTGCTGCCTTTTACTTACTTTAAGCCAGGATTCTGGGAATTGCGCTGTGGCGGCGAGGGCTGGCACCATGCGGTTCAACTGGAGTCGTTACCCCGAGAGTTGGACGAATTGGGCGAGGTGTCCCCGCACTCCCACGCCTCGGAGGAGACAGAAGCCCCTGAAGGCGAACTGGAGGCGATCTCCCCCGCCCCGAGCGTACCCTCCTCTAACAGCGACCTCAACTTCATCCTCGATCGCCAAGCCTATAGCGTGCGAGCCAACGGAGCGTTTACCCTGTCGGGACGGGTGGAGGTGTCGGCAGATGCGGGGGCGAAAATTCTCGAAGCGGCGTCGCTGCGGGTCTACCTGCGGGATCCGCAAACGTTGCAGCGGTTGGTGGCGGTGAAGTTTTCTCTGCCCGAGAGCGCTCCACCCGTGCCGTTTTCGCCCGAGATCGAGGTTCCTCCCGATTGCCAGACGCGGCTGATGTTGGGGGAAGTGCAGCTGTGCGACGGGGTTGGCAAGGTGTTGGCGGCGCAATCGTTTAGCGTCACGGTGGATCTCGAACCGTTACTCGACGCGATCGCCGATGAGTGGCGGGAAGAATATTTAGACTTGCAATTGTGGCCCCCCGCCGAACCGCCCGATACGTCGGTGGATCTCTCGCCGTTCGAGTTATTGAAGTCACAGCCGTCGGAGGAGCAGCCGTCGTTTCAAGTCTCGCCGCAGCAAGCGCTTCCGCCGCAGGTGAGCTATCCCAGCGCGCCAAACCCCCAACCGAAACCGCTGGATTTGCCGACGTTTTCCGACGAACCGGAACCGCCTCCATTCCCAACGCCAACGCCGTCTGAGTCGGAGGAGGTCGATGAAGCGGCGACCGAGGCGCAGTTAGAGGAACCACCGTCCGAGTCGGCGGCTGAGGCGGAGGAGTTGCCCGCTCCCGACACAGCGGAGTCCGAGGACGCAGAACCCGTTGCATCCCAGAGCGATCGCGCCTTTCAATCGTTGGATCTCGAAGGGCGATTTTGGTCGCGCTTGCACGCCCTGGCGCGGGATGCGGAGCTGTCCCATTGGTTGGCTCTCGAGCGAGAGCAGACGGAAAATCCGTTCCAACCGGCGAGCGAGGAGGAGCAATCGACGGCTCGGTATTGGGAGTCTCGGGAAATCGTGGTGGAGGACGATCCTCTGGAATTGCCGTTGATGGGAGCGAGCGATCGCGCCGCACCGGTCGAACCGCCGCCGTCCTATCGCTTGGACGAGCAAGAGCCAGTCCCGATGCCGGAATTGGTCGTCCCCGAAGCCGAATTAATCGCCGGGCGATCGCTCCCCGTTCGGGTCAGGTTAGCGCAAGTGGAACCGCGCATTTACGTGAAGCTGTGGCTGCAAGATTGCCAGAGCCGCCTGTTGCTCGACGGTCCCCGCTGGCTGACCGAATTTTTACCGACGGGATTGGGATACGTCGAAAGTACCCTCCAAGTCACGATTCCCCACGGCAGTTTGGAAGCTCGGTTCGAGGCGATCGCGGTGGAAATTCAAACCCAGCGGGAAAGTCATAAAGCCAGTGTCGTGCGGGCGATCGCGCCCCCCGATCCGCCGTCTTTGCCGTTAGATGACGAGGAACAGTGAACCGGGCCAATAAAAAAAGACCGCCTAGACATTAGGCGGCAATTCAATCTCAATCAATTTAGATGTGGCAGGTTCTACAGAGAAGAACCCACGCCAGCATACGCGCCGTAGAAGTAAAGACCGACTACGACAAGAATGCCCGTTCCGGCAATTGTGGCGACTAACCACAAGGGAAGTTTTCCACCTTCAAGCACAGCTATCACCTCATTAATGCTAAATCTAGTTTATCCGAAGCTGGCGTTTGGAATAAATGGGTTACTCGATTTCCAGTTAGTTAAAGAAGTAGCTGGAAAACAGAATTCCCAAAACGAAAATGAGAAGCAAGCCCAAATAAAGCGACGTGCGGTTTAATTCGACGGGCTGCTTGTTGGGGTTGGGAGTACGACTCGGCATCGGTTTGTCTTATCTTTGAATGAACTGCATGGCGGCGATTGCGCCTAAGAAGAATACCGTGGGAATCGCAAGGGTATGAACGGCGATCCAGCGAACGGTAAATACGGGATAGGAAACGGGTTCGTTGGGATTGCTACTGGTCATATGCAAATGCTCCTGTTAAACCTACTTCGTGTTAAACTCTTGAATTTGTTGGTTGCCCTCAAAGCGATCGGTAACAATGGGCAGCTCTTGGCGTTCTTGCGTGTAATATTCGTTCGGACGGGGCGTCCCAAAGGCATCGTACGCTAACCCCGTGCTGACGAACAGCCAGCCCGAGATGAACAGCAATGGAATCGTAATGCTGTGAATTACCCAGTAACGAACGCTGGTAATAATATCCGCAAACGGGCGTTCTCCAGTTGAACCCGACATCGACAATTTCTCCTCTCAACAACAGCGATAACAGTCGATTCTATGATACAAAAATTGACAAAGATTAACAAGCAAGCTTGCTTGCTAGAAGGAGTAGATCTACCTATACGGGATCGATAGACTCCAAGTTCGCATTCGAGCTTAAGCCGTTTCCGATGTCCCTCGATATCGTAGCAGAATGCCGCGCTGTCCGATAACAAATCCGAGATCGGGTCGGACAAACTTAATTCGGTAGAAATTCGAAGGGACGCTTTCGAGTTCGCGGTCTTTCTTCCACGTTTTGCCCCCATCAAAGCTGCACAGTAAATTCGCGCTGCCACCGGCAACCCAAACTTCATCTGAGGTGCGGTAAGCCATGTCGAGCAATCCCCAACTGGTAGCTTTTTCGGGATAGATTGGCTCTTGCCAGTCGTCGGGATCTTCGGAGGCGCTAAATTGAATTTTGCCGCCGCGCAGCAGGCTCCACAAATGTCCGTCTCGGTCGAATCCCATGTTTTGGACGCGGCGAGAGCTGGTGCGATTGTACTGCTGCCAAGCGTCTTGACCGGGTTCCCAAATCGAGTAGAAACTCCCGCGAGAAGACACGGCTACGTATTTGCCATCGGGCGATCGCGAAATGTTGCGCATGACGCCGAAGGCTTCGTCTACCATCGACTGCCAGTTTTGACCGTCGTCCTTCGTGCGATAGATGGCTCCGACATCGGTGGTCATTTCTGCCGAGTGGGGACCGAGAGCGGCGATGGTGTTGGGTTCGCCCGGGAGCTTGTCGCTCAGTTGCACCCGCGTCCACGACTGACCGCCATCTTCGGTGTGCAGCAGGAGCGAGGGGTCGCCAACAATCCAGCCTTCGCGACCGGAAAAGTCGATCGACTTGAGCCGGATATTCTCGTTGTCCAACTCGAGGCGACGCAATTCCCAAGTTTCGCCTCGGTCGGTAGTTTCTAAGAGGGTCGCTTTTTCTCCGACGAGCCAGCCGCGTTCGAGATTGTCGGTAAAGGCAACATCGATTAAGTTGGTTTCGGTCGGCAGCGACAACACCTCCCACGGATTGTTCTCCAGGGAAGCCACTTGGCTGCAACCGGCTAACAGCGCGATCGCCGCAATGGCAGTCACTAGGGTTTTTAAGCGCTTGACAATGGCATTCATACTGTGGGATCGATTTCTGTAACAATCGTTAACAACATTAACGGTTGGAGGATTCGAGGCGCGATCGCCGCGACGAGATTATTGCAAGCCGTACAAACTAATAAAGAATAGAAACGCCAGCAACAGCGCGCCAAAAATAATAACGCTCTTTTGCCCCGAGGTCAGGGCATTGACGCCCAAACCGTACTTGAAATTTTCTTTAAAACCAGAGGCGCTCCCTTGGGGACCGACATTGGCAAATTGAGCTTTGCGCGCCCCGCACACCGGACAGCGCCAATCTTCGGGCAGATCGTCAAACGGCGTTCCGGGCGAGACATCGCTGCGACTGTCTCCCTTTTCGGGTTCGTACGTGTAGCCGCACGCGCGGCACTCGAATCGATCTAAGGGTTGAGGCTCCGTAGCTGGGGAGGTACTCATATTGGGCTCTAAAATTCGAGGGTTTTGGGTCAATCTTAAAAATTCTGTTACAGATTATGACATACAAGGGGGGACAAAAATCGAGCGATCGAGGAGCAATTCGGAAGAATCCCCGATCCCTCGGTTGAAGGGCGAGCCGAAAAGTGTCAAAATGTAAAACTAAGTTAAGTAAGCTCCATCACACCCCTGGCAACTGTTCAACTTAGCAATAAATCGTTGTGTTTGTCTTAAGCGGCTACGAGTATTTTCTAGGCTTTCTCATTGCTTGCTCCCTGGTGCCCGTGCTTGCCCTGGTAGTATCCAAACTGCTGCGCCCCACCAGCCGAGGCCCCGAGCGACGCACCACCTACGAATCTGGCATGGAACCCATCGGCGGTGCCTGGATCCAGTTCAACATCCGTTACTATATGTTCGCCCTCGTCTTCGTCATCTTCGACGTGGAGACGGTCTTTCTCTACCCCTGGGCGGTTGCCTTTCACCGGCTCGGACTCCTGGCATTTGTCGAAGCTTTAATTTTTATCGCAATTTTAGCGATCGCATTAGTTTACGCATGGCGTAAAGGAGCCCTGGAATGGTCATGAATCCGAATACCACCGAGAACGAAAAGCAACCGATCAACCCGATCGAGCGACCGCAGGTCACTCAGGAACTGTCCGAGAACGTCATTCTGACCACGGTTGACGATCTCTACAACTGGGCGCGGCTGTCGAGTTTGTGGCCGATGATGTACGGCACGGCGTGCTGCTTCATCGAATTTGCTGCCATGATCGGCTCGCGGTTTGACTTCGATCGCTTCGGACTGCTGCCGCGCAACAGCCCCCGACAAGCCGATTTGATCATCACCGCCGGTACGATCACCATGAAAATGGCACCAGCGGTGGTGCGGTTGTACGAGCAGATGCCCGATCCCAAATACGTGATGGCGATGGGAGCCTGCACCATCACCGGCGGGATGTTTAGCATGGACTCGCCGACGGCCGTTCGCGGCGTGGACAAGCTGATTCCCGTGGATGTCTACATTCCCGGCTGTCCGCCCCGTCCCGAAGCGATTATGGACGCGATCGTGAAGCTGCGCAAGAAAATCTCGAACGATTCGATGCAAGAGCGCGGCGGTCGCGTGCAAACCCATCGTTACTATACAATTCCCCATCAGATGAAACCGGTTTCGCCGATTCTGACGGGAGAATACTTGCGTACCGAAGATCGGCAAGCCCCGCCGGTTGAATTGAGCGAGGCAATGGGAATGCCGATTCCCCCCGCACTCAAGGCATCGCAACAGGAGGAGTCTAAACGTGGCTGAAGAGTCTCAACCGAAAAATTCCGAGCAGGCTGAGGGACAAGAAGAAACCCAACCCGTTCCCGCCGGACCGACCTCGAAGTGGCTCAGCGACAATGGGTTCGAGCATACGGCACTCGAAGCCGACCATCGCGGCGTGGAGTTAATTCAAGTCGAGGCGCAATTCTTAATTCCGATCGCCACGGCACTTTACGCCCACGGGTTCAACTACCTTCAGTGTCAGGGCGGCTACGACCTCGGACCGGGCAAAGAATTGGTCAGCTTTTACCATTTAACCCAGGTTAGCGACGATGCCGATCGCCCCCAAGAGGTGCGCGTGAAGGTGTTGTTACCGCGCGACAATCCCACAGTGCCTTCGGTGTACTGGATTTGGAAAACCGCCGACTGGCAGGAACGGGAAGCTTACGATATGTACGGGATCGTGTACGAGGGTCATCCCAACTTAAAGCGGATCTTGATGAACGAAGATTGGAAGGGATGGCCGTTGCGCAAAGATTACATTTCCCCAGACTTCTACGAAATTCAGAACGCTTACTAGGGTCGAGGGAATCCCTCACCGTTACAATCCCGTTACAACTACAGAGGCGCGATCCGAGCTGAAACCCTGACAGCGCGGACTTCGTGCCTTTGTTATGTTTCGGGTTCGATCGGATTGTTAACCGTTGGTAAGTCTTGTTGCATCTTGTATGGTTTTTCTGGGGATCCGCCGCAATGGGGGTATAGTAGAAACCTAAAGGGATCGTTAAATCTTGCGATTCATGCGTGCGATTAAATTGGTTAGAAGTAATCCTTATAAATCCTTCGGTCTATTGTTTTACGACTGAGACTCCATTGGGAAATTTGTCAAGGAGACTATGATGACTCCTATTATGCTGCGTCACATCTGGTCGGTTGTCGAAACCACTCAAGCAAATCTGTTGGTCAATCTCGACGATGCCAGTTTAGTTCAGTGGTTGCTCGGACAGCTCAGAACCGAGCGATCGCTCAATCGAGACGAACTCTGTGCGGTCAACTCCTACATCCGCTCTAGAACGGCTCTGATTCGCGATTTAGCCCAACAGCGAATGATTGGCGAACCGCTTTAGACGAGCGGGAAAAGTAGGCGAGAACGATATCAATAATATGGGAAGTCGGGGCGTCGATCGCAGCGTCCCGACTTTTTCGTCAAACCGCGATCGCCTTCGAATAATAACACCCCCTGACCTGGCGGTCGAACTGCTGTCCTTCATCGGTCAGACTCTGTGGAGATGCGCTCGATCGCAAAATCTTCGCAGCATGGCTCCCTAGTCGTTGGGCAGGCAGAATCGACGGTTGGTCGGGGGTGCTATTGTACTTGGCGAGACAGAATTATCGGAAATCGGTTTAACTAACCTCCTTCTCTAAACTGCCCGAGCTGTTAGCAATTGAGTCTAACAACTTACAGTTTTTATTATAGTCAAGTCCTAATGGCGATTGCGGCGATCGCAACTAAATTTCACGAAAACGAAAGTTCTACTATTGCTATTCGTTAAAATAAATTCATAGAACGCGCCATATGCTACGAAGTCGAGCGCGATTTAAATTTATAAAGGAACGGCACTTCAGCCAAATAAAAATTTCGCGATCGCAGATACAATAAAGATATATCTGCCTTCAGTTTCAAGGCGATCGCGTCGCTCGGGGGCAACGTGTTTTCATTAATCTTTCATTAAATCATCGGTAGTTGAGTCGCATTTTTAGCGATCGCGCTGTATCGCCGAACCGTCTTTCCGGGTTTCCCCCATGGTTCTCTCTCGCGTCATTCCGGATGCTCTCACGGCTCGATTGTGTTTCGACGAGCCTTGTTTGGCGATTCCAGATTGCACGAGTGCCACCGAGGCGATCGCGCTGATGGGTCGAGACGCCAAACGCCTGCTGTTGTTCGACGATTGCGAACTGGTGGGTATTGCCAGTGCTACCGAACTCCTTCAAGCCATTGCCACCACGACCGACCTGGAAACCACAACCGTCGCGACCCTCGTCTCCTCTCCAGTTATCGCCGCCTCTGAGGATTGCTCGCCGCATCAAGCGAGCGACCTCATGACCCAATCGGCAGCCTCCTGTACGGTCATTACGCGATCGCCTTGCAAATCCGCCACCGTTCCCTGGCTGCGAGATGAGGGGGGCAATCCCCGCGAAATTGTCGGCATTGTCGTCCCCGCCACGTTGCTGCGATGGTGCCAGCAAGGTATCGATTTCGATCGCGCCTCCGTCGGATCGCTGCTCCAACGCGATCGCCAACATTCGAGCCAGTCCTCCATCGTTCGGGAACCAGGCGAGTTCCAACTGCACGATCGGCAACTCGTCGAACACTTCCCCGACATTATCTATCTGCTCTCCCCCCAACGGGGCATCATTTACTATTCCCCGAGCGTGGAAACCATTTTGGGCTACTCTCCCGAAGATTTGTATCAAAATCCCCAAATTTGGATCGATGCCATCCACCCCGACGACTTACCGAACGTCGCCTGTACCCTCGATTGTCCCGACATTGAATCTCCCATTGCCAGCGAGTATCGCATCCGCGATCGACAGGGAAACTGGCACTGGCTTTACGATCGCACCATCGGTGCCTATCGCGATGGCAACGAAACCATCATCGAAGGGATCGCCACCGACATCACCACGCGAAAACAAGCCGAAACCGCTTTACGAGACAGCGAAGCGCGATTTCGCTCGATTTTCAACAATACCTCAGTGGGAATGGCACTCCTCGATCTCGACGGCTGCGTGCTGCTGGCAAACGACGCCGACTGCCAGTTTCTCGGTTATTCCGCCGCGCAATTAGACCGAATGCACTTCAGCCAGTTTACCCATCCCGACGAAGTCGAGCGCGATTTGCAACTGTTCGCCGAATTGGTGAGAGGACAGCGCGATCGCATTCACCTGGAAAAGCGATACCTGCGATCGGATGGAACCGCCGTATGGGGACGTTTATCGGCATCCCTCGTGCGCGATGGCGGCGGTAGCGCGCAGTATGTCGTGGTGCTGCACGAAGACATTAGCGAGCAAAAGCAAGCCGAAGCCGCTTTGCGCGAGAGCGAAGAACGCTGGCACTTGGCGCTGCGGGGAAACAACGACGGCATTTGGGATTGGAACGTTCAAACCAACGAAGTCTTTTTCTCAAGCCGCTGGAAAGAAATGCTCGGTTACGACGATGGCGAGATCGAGAATGTTATCGGCGAATGGAAACAACGGGTTCATCCCGACGATTGGCTGCGCGTCTTGCAAGCCGTCAACGACCATCTGGCTGGAAAAACGCCATTTTATCTGACCGAACACCGACTGCGGTGCAAAGACGGCAGTTATAAGTGGATTCTCGATCGCGGACAAGCCTTGTGGAACGCCGAAGGAATTCCGGTGCGAATGGTGGGGTCCCACACCGATATCACCGCTCGCAAACAAGTTGAAGAAAATTTGCGCAAAAGCGAAGAACTCTTTCGCCTCACCTTCGAACTCGCGCCGATTGGCATGGCAATTAAGACCCTCGACGGACGGTTTCAACGGGTCAATCAAACCTTGTGCGACTGTCTGGGATACAGCAGTGGCGAACTGCTGCAACGGACTTGGCTCGATATTACCCATCCCGACGATATTGCCAAGGCACAGGCATTGCACCAAAAGTTATTTCGCGGCGAAATTTCTAATTTTAAACTGGAAAATCGCTATATCGCCAAAAGGGGAAACGCCGTTGACGGTCGGTTGCAGGTGTCGGTGGTTCGGGATGGAGCGGGAAATCCCTTGCATCTCATCGGACAGTTTCTCGATCTCAGCGATCGCAAGCAAGCCGAGGAGCAGTTACGCCACGATGCGTTGCACGACGCGCTGACGGGGTTACCCAACCGCACGTTGTTAATGGAGTGTATCGAGTTAAGTTTGCAGCGCACGAAACGGTATTCTAACTATTCGTTTGCGCTGCTGTTTATTGACGTGGATCGATTTAAGTTGGTCAACGACAGCTTGGGTCATTGGGTGGGCGATCGCCTGTTGGTCGAGGTTGCCAATAAGTTGCGATCCATGGTGCGATCGACCGATCTGGTGTCGCGGTTGGGGGGAGACGAGTTTGTGATTTTACTCGATGGCATTCAAGATCTCAACCATCCGATTCGCGTTGCCAATCGAATCGCGCAAAAGTTGAGTGCTCCCTTTTATTTGGGCGATCGCGAAGTGTTTACGACCGCCAGTATTGGCATTGCGATCGCTTCGAAAGAGTACGCGCGGGGATTGGATTTGTTGCGGGATGCCGACATTGCCATGTATCGCGCCAAAGACCAAGGAAAGGCACGTTACGAAATCTTCGATCGCGCCATGTACGTGGAAGTTCTCGAACAGCTCCAACTGGAAAACGACCTGCGACGGGCGATCGCTCGGCAAGAATTTTTAGTCTACTATCAACCGATCGTTATCCTCGAAACGGAACAAATTACGGGATTTGAAGCGCTGATTCGATGGCAGCACCCCGAGCGAGGATTGGTCTCTCCGGCGCATTTTATTCCTATTGCCGAAGAAACCGGATTAATCGTCCCAATTGGCGAGTGGGTATTGCGTCAAGCGTGTTCGCAAATGCAAGCTTGGCAGCAGAAGTTTCCCCAGATGCGATCGTGGTTAATGTGCGTCAATTTGTCGGGAAAGCAGTTTCGAGAAGTCGATTTTATCGATTGCCTGGATCGAATTTTAACAGAAACGGGGTTAGCCAGTCGCTGTTTGAAACTCGAACTGACTGAGAGTATGTTAATGGAAGATATTGACGAAATTGTTTCGTTACTCGATCGAATTCAAAGTCGCGGCATTCAGTTAAGTATCGATGATTTCGGCACGGGATATTCGTCCTTGAGTTATTTGCATCGATTTCCAATCGATACGTTAAAAATCGATCGCTCGTTTGTCAGCCGCATTGGAACCGACGGCGAAAGTTTAGGCATTGTCGAAGCGATTGTAACTCTCGCCAAACAGTTAGGTATGAACGCGATCGCCGAAGGAATTGAAACGCCATCTCAACTCAAACAGTTGCGATCGCTTTCCTGTCAGTGGGGACAGGGCTATTTATTTGCCAAACCGATGGACGCGCGAACCATTGAAGCCTCGATCGCGCGCGAATTTTCCAATTCTGCTTAGAACTCACCACCGACATTTGTTGGCATCGAAATTCAGCGATCGATATCGGCAATCTGTCGCAATTTGTCTGGATCGAGCAGTCGAATCGTTGCACCGCGAATGGCGATCGCGCCTTCGTGTTCTAACTTGTTAAACACCCGCGACAGCGTTTCGGGAATCGTGCCTAAAAAAGCAGCAAGCTGTCCTTTACTCGTATCCAATTCAACGCGATCGGGTTGACCCTCGCGATCGCTGAGGTAGAGCAAATAAGCCGCCAGGCGAGCGGGGACGGCTTTTAACGACAGATCTTCGATCTTTTGGGCAAAATGGCGCAGGTGTCGGGCAAAGATTTCGAGAATGTTAATCGCTAAGCTTGGATACTTTTGAAGCAATTTTAGCAAGGCGTGGCGCGGAAAAAATAATAGTTGCGTCGGTTCTAAAGTTGCCGCCGAAACTGGATAGTATTCGCCATCAAATGCCGGAACTTCGGCGAAATGTTCTCCCGA
>CAYQUF010000003.1:0-33039 GCA_964420595.1 uncultured bacterium | reverse complement strand
ATACGGCACCATCACCCAAACCACCGAACGGAATTGGCGCAATGTCAGCATTTCCGAGATAATTTGAATGCCGAAAACGACTAAATACGGCACCAAAACGGCGATCGCGCTGGGATATCCCCGCCAAAATCCCCACCATACCAAAGCGAGAAACGGTAGCAAACCGCCCAGAATTTGAATGCTGCCAAACCAATATTGAAACCACTCGGGTAACGGTTGAGGCAGGTCGTAAGGTTTCAAGTCCTTCCACGCCCATCCTGCAACCCATAAAAACAGCGTGGCGAGAAAGACAAAAATTAAATTTTCGCCGAATAAAGTGACAAGACTGTTATTCACGATCGCCAGATTCCTCAGATGCACCGGACTTGCGCGTTACCAATTGCCAGCCAACCACGCGATCGAGCAATTTGACCGAGTCTAACGACAGCGATTCTCGCACGCTCGCACTGACCAATAAATAGGGCGACTCCTCTTGTCTCCACTGTCCGCGCAATTGAGCGTCGGAGACAGGAATCACTTGGCGATCGCTGTAAAAATTTAACGACGGACGATGGTGGGGATGGGACGTATAAACCGTGGCATCGGCTGGGACGTATTCTTGCACCATTTGAGCGACCGGTTGCACGGGATAGTCTTCGTTTAACTCCCAGACCCAATGTTCGGAGGTAAAAAACAACAGCAGTGACAGATACATCCCCCAAAACAACACCAATAAAAATTGGGCATCGCGCCGCACCACCAAAAACCCCGCCACTGCCATCGTCAGCGCCACCATCGCCAGTAAAATCGACAGGTGGAACGATTCGACGGTCAGGGTTTGCACCTGGGATTTCCAAATACTGAAATAAACGCTGCCTACCAAACTCCCCGTTGCCAATAGACCGAGAATGACAATCCAGGAACGGGGATAGGGCATGGGAATTTCGCGAGGCATTCCCGTAAACGCCGATGGCTGCCAAATTTCGGCAAGATACGTCCCGGTGGCTAAGGCAAGTGCGGGATAGACGGGCAAAACATACCACGGCAATTTCGTGCCCATCAACGAAATGATGGCGAAATAACTGCCGCTCCAAGCTAAAATCAACTTCGCCCACCCCATATTTTGGTTGTCCCAAGTCAGTTTCAAGCTTTGCGGCACAAATAGCAACCAGGGCCAAGCGTATTTCAAGACTTCGAGCAGGTAGTACCAGGGCGCGCCAGAATTGTCCTCGACGGGCTGCCACAGGCGCTCCAACGACTGCGAAATCAGGTGAGCGCTCAAAAAAGCATCGCCGTAGTGCGACCACTGAGCGGCGTACCAGGCAGCAACGGGGACGCTCCCGAGGAGCAATCCGCCCCACATATACCACGAGGTGAGCAAGCGGGGGATATCCCAAGCCACAAACACCGCCGCGATCGCCAGGAGCAACACGCCAATCGCGCCTTTGGTCAGGCAAATGGCGGCAAAACTCAATCCTACCCCCAGGCTGTAGCGCAAATCCCGGCGCGATCGCAGCAAGCACAGAACGAGCAACAGCCAGAAACACAACACCGCCCCATCCAGCATCGCCAGCCGTCCGTGACGCGCCACGGGGAGTAACGTCAGATAGATTAAGGCAGCAAAAATGGCAGGCGTGCGGCGAAAAAATAGCTCCCGGGCAATGCCGTACAGCACGGGAACCGACGTAGCGGTTAGCAGCGCCGGGAACAGCCGTGCCGTCCACTCATTGACGCCGCCGATTTTGTAGGTTAGCGCAATTAATCCGTGAACCAACGGGGGTTTGTTGAGATACGGTTCGCCCCACAGGGTCGGATACAGCCACCGCAGCGAGCCATCGGGGGCTTCGGCGATTTCTTGCGCCACCCGTGCTACGATGCCTTCATCCCAATCCCGCAAGGGAACGTCGCCCAGTCCGATCGCAAACAGCAACAGCGCTGCCAGCAATAACCCCAACACCCAGAACCGATCCACCCAAGCATCGGGTTTAGGCAACTTGGGTCTTCTCGGACTCCCGGTAAATGGCAAACGATCCATAAGACAGTTCGATCGAGCAATCGATTCGCGTCGATTTGGGTATTAGCGTAATTCGCCCAATTCCCCACGGTTTGTATGGTGGGGCGCTAGAGCGAGTCAAAAGGGAAGGTTTATTCCCCCATTTTGACAATTTACTTGCGGGTTGTTTTAGGGGTTGCTTCGCCTTACCATCATAGTACTCAAATCGTTCGCTGACCGGCAGGAGACAAATCCCCGTGGCGATTAGGACGCAGGAGTTCCTATGAGGTGGGGAGTTCGGTCTTATCTAAGCTAACCAATCGGAGGTGTACTCCACATGAATCTGCCTTTAGTCGTCGATATTGCTATTGGTTTGATTTTTATTTACTTAACCCTAAGTTTGCTGGCATCCGAAATTCAGGAATTGATGACCACGTTGTTGCAGTGGCGGGCAGAACACTTGAAGCGATCGATCGAAGTCTTGCTGGCAGGGGGGACGGAAAATTCTAAAACAAGAGAAATTCAAAAATTTGCTAACAATATTTATTCGCATCCGCTGGTTAATAATCTCAATCAAGAAGCTAAGGGCTTATTTGCGACGGCACTGCGCAAGATCGCTCAATTCGCTGGCACTATTTACCGCAAGCTGACTGGCAGCGACAATACGTTTGGCGATCGCACGAGCGGGCCATCTTACATTCCGCCCGAAACCTTTGCCACGACGCTGATCGAAACCCTAAAATTGCCGGAAATGGCGCAAACGATCGCCACGGGACGGCTGGAAAAATTCAAGCAGAAACGCCTGCAAGAAATTCAAGCGATCGCCCTCGACGCCCGACTCGACCCTTCGGCTCGCGGAATTGTGGATCGCGAAACTCAATTTCTCGGTCAACATTGGGATGAAATTGTTGCCGATTTTTCCGATCGCAAAACTTCACTGGCGATTGGTTTAGATCGATTTAACGAAAAATACGATATTTATATCCGACACTGTCAAAATGATTTTCCCCAACGCGATCGCTCGTGCGATTATTTCGTTCGCCGCGTCGTCGATGCGAAGGAAAATACTTTTAACGAAATCGAGCGCAAAGTCTTACTCTCTAAACTCAAGCCCAGCTTGAATGAGGTTGCCGATATTCTGCGCAAGAACTATCGGATGTACAATGAGTTGGAAGATGCGGTTAAGGACAAAGACAGTCCCACCTATCAGGGCATCCAACAGGCGATCGACGAGCTGCCCGATTCCGTCAAAGATAGCCTTGCCGTCATCGCCAATCGCATCAGTTCCGAAGGCGAAAGCATTGAAGACGAACTACAACAACTGCAATCGGAAATCGAAACTTGGTTCGATCGCTCCATGACTCGCGCGTCCGGCGTCTACAAGCGCAATGCCCGAGGGATTGCCATTTTAATTGGGATTGCGGTTGCCGTTCTTGCCAATGCCGATACGTTAAATATTGTCGAAAACCTCTCAAGCAATTCAGCCCTGCGAGCCGCCATTACCGACAATGCCGGACAAATCGTTGCCGAAGACCGTCCGGGCGATCGCGACTTGAATCGTCTCAAAGACGAAATGAGAGATACCCTGCGCGATGTTTCCCTTCCCATCGGTTGGAAAGTCGAAATCGTCGAACAGCAAAATTTAGCCGATCGCAATATTGCCGTTCCTTATGTCCGGCGGATTATCGGTTGGTTCATCAGCGGATTGGCAATCTCGATGGGGGCGTCATTTTGGTTCGATTTGCTCGGTAAGATCGTTGACATTCGCAACACGGGCAAAAAAGGATAGATCGATACAGGCAACAGGGATGAGGAGAGAGCCGACCATTGGTAACTGGCAAGTAATGCTCAGCGAATCGTTGGCTCTAACGACCCTTGCAAATCCTTAGTCAACTCTGCGATCGCGCGTTTGGCACTGCGGCGGTTGGTGCAGTAATCCTCCCAGCGATCGCTCACCGAAATGGGCGCTTCGACCGTCATGCGAACCTGTTGCGACCCCAATTGCGGTCGAGCGAACGGATTGCCCCCTTTGATGCGACACATCATGTCCCAAATCAGCAGGGTCGTGTCTGCAAAGCGTTCGGCACTCGGGTTTTCCAGCACGTATTGCCCCGTAACTGACGTAAACGTTTCCACCAGCCGCATGTGCCACATTCGCAACGCCGACTCCTCCGCCACCCGGTCTGCCAATCCCCGCTCCAACGCCGAAATCGATTCCGGCTGCTTCAATTCTTGACGGTAAATCCGATCCCAACCCGCTTGTTCGAGGCGGCGACAGCGATCCACCACGCTTCCCTTCGACGGCACGCCAAAATATTGCTCTGCCACCTGTAAAGCATTATCCAACAGGGTTTGAAGGCGATCGCCCAATTCGGCATTCGATTGAGGCAGCGATCGCTCGGGCAAATCCCGACCGTAAAACTTGCGGTAAAATCCTTCCATCAACCCCAGCAAATGACCGCCGAGGCGATAGAGGCGACGGTAGAGGGTCGCTTGGCGATCGCTGCCGAACGTCGCGGTATCGGAGGGTAACGGCGGTAAGGGGTCGTTTTGCGACAGTCCCGCATCTGCTTCCAACCGATCCAACAGCGAGGCGACTGCATCCCATTGGGGGTCGAGGTAGCGGTATTGAATCCCAATCGGCACGATTTCAACCGTTTCCGATCGCTCCGCCGCCTTCAAGTCTTCCACGCACCAAAACGCCAATTGCGCGATTCCCGGTTCCAGGGGACTGATAATTTCGTTGTGTCCGTTGGTTGCCCCTTCCGGTGCCGCCGCCATGGGAAAGCGACCGTGGGCAAACAGGTGACGTGCCGATCGCAATCCCACCCAATCCACCTTACCGCGATGGATCGACGTGCCGCCTAAGTTAGCATAAAGCCAGCCGACCGGCGATCCCGCCCACAGTGGAATCCCGCGATCGTAGATAAAATGGAAATGCGTCGGGGACTCGAGCCGAACCCCCTGCTGTCGGGCAAACTGGGGCAATTGCTTCCAAATCAGGTGTGCCATGCAAAAGGGGTCATTCGTGCTGGGATGGCGAAATGCCATTAAAAACCGAGTCCGACCCGCTTGAAATTGTCGGTAGAGTTGGACGAGTCGTTCCGTTCCTTCCACCTGAATGCCCGCAATTGGCGTGCGCGATCGCAACCAAAACGGCAACACCTGTCGGGCAACTCCCAGTACGAGGGGGTTAAAGGCAGGCGGAATGAATTCGAGTGGCGGTTGAGCTTGATGCATCGGGTCGAGCAAGTTACGTTGCTTGTGGTTCTTATTGATTAATTTTGTACCTTTTTTATCGCTTTGAAGGGGAAATCGCTATGACACATCCGTACTTGGCACTTTCGCAATTTGTGATCGACACCTATCAACCGCTGCTCGATCGCTTGACGGAAATGCCGCTGTCATCCGATGCGCCACCGGCGTCTGCCGGCAATGGCGAGTTGCAACAAGAACTTGTCGATACGACCAAGCAACTGGAGGCAACGGCATCGGAACTCGAACAAATTCAACACCATTTGCTGCAAATGGAAAAGATGTCCATGCTCGGACAAATGGTGTCGGGAATTGCCCACGAAATCAACAATCCAATTAATTTTATTTACGGCAATATCCCCTACATTGAAGAACACGTTCAAGATTTACTCGAGGTTATCGACGTTTACAAAGAAGCCTGTCCGCCCAATAACGAAGATGTCGAAGAAATTGAAGAAGAAGTCGATCTCGAATTTATTTTAGAAGACTTGCCGAGAATTTTAGGGTCAGTCAAAGTCGGTGCCGAGCGCATTCGCGAGTTAGTCCTCAACCTGCGCAGCTTCTATCGCCACGACGAAGCCAGCATGAAAGAATCCGATATCAACGAAGGCATCGACACCACGTTAGTCCTACTCTACAACCGCTACAAGAACGATATTGAAGTGGTCAAACATTTCGGTGAAGTTCCCCCGGTCGAGTGTTATATCAACCAGCTCAACCAGGTGTTTATGAACATTATCAGCAACGCGATCGATACCTTACTCGAACATCCGAGACCAGAGGGGCAGAAACGCAAAATCGAGATTTCGACCCAACGCGCCGGAGACGATCGCATCTCGGTCAGCATTACCGATAACGGGGCGGGAATCCCTCCAGAAGTCAAAGCTCGCCTGTTCGAGCCGTTCTTTACTACCAAGCCGATTGGCGTCGGGACGGGATTGGGGCTGTCGATTTCCCGCCAAATCGTCGTCGAAACCCACGGCGGTCGGATCGAGTGCGACTCGACCCCCGGAGAAGGCACGATCTTTACCGTCGAACTGCCGATTTCCCAGGAGCATCGCCAAAACTCTAGCGGCGATCGCGACGGTTCCGATACCAAGGACAATGCCTCTTACGCCGAAGTATAAGACCCGAATTTCTAGGGTTGGATCGCCGGGGCGATCGCTTGAGGGTTTGCCAATGGGATCGCCCAAACTGTTATAATCCTCCCACAGCTTTCGGCGGTTAACCGCGATCTGAGTCGGTCGAGATGGAATTTTCGCGTCAGTCAATTGAACCGACTCCTGGCAAAGCGATCGACTCCCACCGATCGACGTGCGGCGATCGCCCGATCCGTCGAAATTGGATCCTGAAATAGCGTGCGAAGCGATTCCATGCCCGAGCTGCACCGTTTCGGTGTACTCTGTACAATGGCAATTTTTCGCGTACTCGAACACAGCAACTCATAAAGATATAGAAGCTAGCATGGTCACCACTGCACAACAGACAAACACGGGTTACATTACACAAATTATCGGTCCGGTTGTAGACGCAAAATTCCCTGGCGGTAAAATGCCGCAAGTTTACAACGCGCTGCGGATTGAAGGGAAAAATGAAGCCGGTCAAGACGTTGGCGTTACCTGCGAAGTGCAACAACTGCTCGGCGACAACCAGGTTCGAGCCGTCGCCATGGGTTCGACCGATGGTTTGGTACGCGGCATGGAAGTCACCGATACCGGCTCGGCGATTCGCGTTCCCGTCGGTCAAGCCACCCTCGGTCGCATCTTTAACGTCCTGGGCGAACCCGTAGACAACCAAGGCGAGGTGAACGCTGAAGAACGCTCGCCCATTCACCGTTCGGCGCCCAAATTCACCGATTTAGAAACCGAACCGGCAATTCAAGAAACCGGTATTAAGGTGATCGATTTGCTGGCACCGTATCGACAAGGCGGTAAGGTGGGTCTGTTCGGCGGTGCCGGTGTCGGCAAAACCGTGATCATTCAAGAGCTGATCAACAACATCGCCAAAGCTCACGGCGGCGTGTCCGTGTTCGGCGGCGTGGGCGAACGCACCCGCGAAGGGAACGACCTCTACAACGAATTTATCGAATCGAAGGTGATTGACGCCGAGAACCTCAGCAACTCGAAAGTGGCGTTGGTCTACGGTCAGATGAACGAACCGCCTGGTGCCCGCATGCGCGTGGGACTGTCGGCGCTGACGATGGCAGAACACTTCCGCGATGTCAACAAGCAAGACGTGTTGTTGTTTATCGACAACATCTTCCGTTTCGTGCAAGCCGGTTGCGAGGTATCGGCACTGCTCGGTCGGATGCCCTCGGCGGTGGGATACCAGCCGACCCTGGGAACGGAAATGGGCGAACTGCAAGAGCGCATTACCTCCACCCGCGAAGGCTCGATTACCTCGATTCAAGCGGTGTACGTGCCCGCAGACGACTTGACCGACCCGGCACCAGCAACCACGTTCGCTCACTTGGACGCCACCACGGTGCTATCGCGGGCGCTGGCGTCGCGCGGCATTTACCCGGCGGTGGATCCGCTCGATTCGACTTCGACGATGCTGCAACCGGATATCGTCGGCGAAGAACACTACAACACGGCTCGTGCGGTGCAGTCCACCTTACAGCGCTATAAAGAACTGCAAGACATTATTGCCATTTTGGGCCTGGACGAACTGTCTGAAGAAGACCGCTTGACCGTGTCTCGCGCCCGCAAGATCGAGCGCTTCCTGTCGCAGCCGTTCTTCGTGGCAGAAGTGTTCACCGGTCTGCCGGGTCAGTACGTGCCTCTGGAAAACACCATCAAGGGCTTCCAGCGCATCCTCAACGGCGAACTCGACGACCTGCCCGAGCAAGCCTTCTACCTGGTGGGCGACATCGACCAGGCGATCGAGAAGGGCGAAAAACTCAAGTCTGAGAACAAGTAAGTTCTAGCGTGCGGCTAGTTGCTCGGGGCGCGCGGCGCGATCGGCAATTAGCCGTTTGCGGTTTGCAGGCTATTGAATAAGGACGACGAAAGACTTATGACGTTAACCGTTCGCGTGATCGCGCCAGATAAGACGGTCTGGGACGATCGCGCTCAAGAGATTATCCTGCCGAGTACCACCGGTCAACTCGGAATTCTCACCGGTCACGCTCCTATGTTGAGCGCTCTCGACACGGGCGTGATGCGAGTTCGCGCCGATAAAGAGTGGGTGGCGATCGCTCTGATGGGCGGATTTGCCGAGGTGGAAAACGACGAGGTGACGATTCTCGTCAATGGTGCCCAACGCGGCGATAGCATCGATTCTGAAGAGGCTCGCCAGGCATACGACAAGGCTCGCGAGCAGGTCGAACGCGCCCAAGGCAGCTCTCGCCAAGAGCAAATCCAAGCCAAGCAAGCCCTCAAACGGGCACGAGCGCGCTGGCAGGCGACTCAGAGTAAAGCTCCGGCTCGTTAAATTCCGCTGCCAAGCGTCGAAGAAATCGGTTCAGACCCCCACTTCCGAGAGCAAGGGTTGCATGGTGTCCCAACTCAGCCCTCGCTCGATGAATTGGGGGTTGTCTGGATCGTAGGGGCTGACGGCGCGATCGATCGCCAAAATTTTGGCACCCTCTGGCAAAATCGGCACCTCGGGATCGAAGGCAGTCGGGCGTGCGAGGGAGCTGGAATAGCCTTTGAAAATCATGATGGTGTCGGCTTCTCCTTCAATTTCTGCCGACACGATCAGGACTTCGCTAGGGCGTTTGATGGTGTATTGTTCCAAACGATGGCCGATCGAAACACTCATAGAACAGTGATTAGTTACGGGCGCTACACCTCAGTTTAGGGAGGCAACAGGCAACGGGCAATAGCTCATCTGGAGAGCTTATCCCATCAAGGACGGTCAATAGCTCTAGGCTAATGGGGCATGGCAGAACGTCCTTCCTTCCCCAGACGAATCAAGACGAAATACGCCAGGGACAGCACGTAAACCACCAATCCGACGATACCGAGAAAACCGAGAAACCGGACGTCGCTGTTGGGATGGAAATATTCTTTGAACCCCCAGCTCGGATCTAACCACACCCGACAGAAGGGGGTATCGACCAATTCTTCGGCACTGAGGAGAGAGCAGCGCAAGAACGGAATTTGGGCGATCGCGCCGAGCAGATTGTAAACCGTCACCGCCCACCGCCAGGAGGTCAGCGTCCATTTCAGGGGCGAGGGGGGCTTATCGTCGATGTCTTCGTTGAGATCCGCCCAAAACCACAGGGAAATCGGGATCAGCACCCGGGCGATCGTCGAAGCGATAAAACTAATCGGTAAAGCGGCGATCGCCAAATAGACGGTGATGGCAAGCAAACTCGCAACTCGCCAGTACACGATTAACAGTCGTTGAATCGAGTCTGCTTTCTGGACGAATGCCCAAATTAGCAGCACGAGGGGCAAGATGACGGTCAGCAAGACGGCTAACCGATAATCCATCCATACCAGCGATTCAAACCAAGGTCCTTCCATAATTTATTTGTCGTCGATGCAAGCCGCCACCGCAGTATAGCGCGACTCCGTGCTGGGCACGAAATCAATAACCGATCGCCCCCGTGAGGCGATCGGCGAGTGGTAACGAGCGAGCGTTAGACTGAATTACTCGTCGTAAACGCGGCACTCGGCAGCATCGGGGTTATCGTCGCAATATTGCTCGAACGAGGTTTTCGGCTTTTCCTGCTTTTTGTGGGAGGCTTCGGCTTGCATCTCTTCGACAGCATCCCAAGCCGCCGCACATTCGTGAGAGCTAGCGCCGCTGGTGTCGCAAACTTCTCGGGCGTTTTGGACTTCTTGTTCGATTTGTTGTTTGATATCACTCATAGGTCTTGATGTTTCGAGTCCTCTCGTCAGTATACGCAACAGAACCACTCAATGTGGGTTGAGTGCGATTCGCGCTAACTTGTTCCCAACCCCCAAGGGGCAAACTTGAACCGGATAGGCTACGCTATTTCTCTTGATACAGGAACTTGTCGCCCTATGGACTCAGAGTTCTGCATTTTTTAAGATTTAAGCGCGCGCTAGCGCCAATCGCGATTGTTACCGATCGCATCTTTTAGTCTAACTGCTCGTTAAAATGTTACAACATGTAAAGCGATCGCGCTGTCGGGTCAACTCGTTATGATTGAGACGGAAAGGCTTGACTGCCCGTTTGCGTTTTGCTTCCAACCATGGTACCACCGATGCCTAGCCAGATAACGTGGGTTAACGCCCTGTCCACTCGTCCCTCATTGGAAGCGGCGGTTGACGAAGCGATCGCTCAGGCTCAATCGTCGCTACCGCATCGAGCTGATTTAGGTTTGGTGTTTATCTCGTCCGCCTTTGCCAGCGAATATTCCCGGCTCCTGCCGTTACTTGCCGAACGCCTCGACGTTTCGGTACTCGTCGGCTGTGGGGGTGGCGGAACGGTGGGAACGAATCCCAATGGAGAAGCGCGAGAGTTAGAAGACGAACCGGCACTGTCGCTGACCCTGGCGTGCCTCCCTGACGTGAAGTTGCGCGCTTTTCACCTCAGCAGCGAGGACTTGCCCGACCTCGACGATCCGCCGGATGCGTGGAGCAAGGCGATCGGGGTTTCGCCCGAGGATCGCCCCCAGTTTGTGCTGTTTGCCGATCCGTTTACTTCAAAAATCAACGATTTGTTACAAGGGCTTGACTTTGCCTATCCCGATTCGGTGAAAGTCGGCGGCTTGGCGAGTGGGGGAATGGGGGCAGGGGGAAGCAGTTTATTTTGCGGCGATCGCCTCTATCGCGAGGGCGTCGTCGGTTTGGCGCTCAGCGGTCGGATCGAACTCAGCGCCATTGTCGCTCAAGGGTGTCGCCCGATCGGACAGCCCTATCGCGTCAGTCAAGGCGAGCGCAACATTTTGCTCGAACTCGAAGCACAAGCTGACGGGACGGCTGGGGGAAAGTCGCAAAAACCCCTGGAAGTGCTGCGAGATTTAATCCAAACCCTAGATGAAGGCGATCGCCAACTCGCCCAACATTCCCTATTTGTCGGCATCGCCCGCGACGAGTTCAAATTAAACTTAGAACAGGGAGACTTTCTGATTCGCAACCCGATCGGCGTCGATCCGAAAGTGGGTGCCATTGCCATCGGCGATCGCGTTCGTCCGGGTCAGCGGATTCAATTTCACCTGCGCGATGCCAACACCTCGTCCGAAGATCTCGAAATGCTGCTGCAACGCTACCAACAGCAACCCCCCTCCGAGGCGCCCGTCGCTGGAGCGCTGATGTTCGCCTGTCTCGGACGCGGAACGGGATTGTACGGACAGCCACACTTTGATTCGCAACTGTTTAACCGTTATATCGGTAACGTAGCGATCGGCGGTTTCTTCTGCAATGGCGAAATCGGTCCGGTCGGCGGTCAAACGTTTTTACACGGCTATACGTCCGTGTTCGCAATGTTCCACGCCCCCCAAACGTAAACCAAACTGGCTTAGTTTAGTTTGTCCTTTCCCTATGTCTACCCCCGAACCAGCAATGACCGACAATCTCATGCAATTCGTGCAAACTGGATTCCGCGTCACCGTTGGCGCGACGGCTTCGTTAATCGAAAGCCTGCAAGACGAACAAAAACGCAATGAAAATATCAACAAACTCGGCTCCAACTGGGAAGATTTAGCCCGCGAGTGGGAGCAAAAAGGCGAAACGACCGAGCGGGAAGCCCGTCAGTTTGTCGATTCGATGTGGGATCAACCCCAAAACGGATCGCAAACCGAGTCTACAACCGAGTCTACCGGGACGCCACCGAGTTCGGGTTCGTCCTCCTCTGCAACTACGGTGGAACCGAATACCCAAACCGAACTGCAACAGTTGACCGAGCAGATCGCTCGCCTGCGCGAAGAATTAGAACAACTGCGCGAACAGGACGCTCAATCCTAGCTTGCGAACGACCCGACGCCGACCCTATAGGTTACAGCGCGGGGCTTCCCGCTGAGGGAGCTAAGGACGAGAGGGCACCGATTTCGATGCCCTCTGAGTCAATTTGATATTTCAACGACGGTTAAATTAGTCGTTTTCCCACTCTTCATAACCCATGAGATCGGCGATGCGATCGCGCAGCAAGAAATCGCATTTTTCCAGTTCGCCTTCTACACACGCCCATTCGCGGGCGGGAATATACTGGCATAGCGTATATATCGGCTGCTGGCGGCTGACCAGCCCTCTTTGGACGAGCTGGCGCGCTTCTTCTTGAATCAAATCGATGGAATACCGAACGGTGGGAGTTGCGGTTGCGGTGGTGGTAGTCATGTTAACCCTAAATTGAATGCGACCGAGAGAGTACGACGTTAAAACTGAGTGTAAATATTGGCTGTGACGGTCTTCGTGCCACCGAAGTGGAGAATGGATCGATATTTGTAACTGCTTATACTGAACACTTTAACACTTTATATTCTGACGCTACATTCTTTCAAATTCACTTAAGAAAAGGTTAAGTTTTTTAATTTGCCGCCCCGATCGCCCGGCGAGATCGGGGGGATCGCCCCGGTCGTGGGGGATTTGCGATTCCAGGCATTTCGCTCTCCCACAGGAAAGGGCGATCGCAGTAGGATAGTCGAGACGACCTACTCTGCTGGCCATCGTGTCCGAATCGCTCAAGTCCAAACTGCCCGATCGCCGCTGGCACATTTTTCCGCCCCAACCCGAACTCGCCACCGAACTGGCTGCCGAAACGGGACTGTCGCCGATTTTGGCACAGGTGCTGATTAACCGAGGGTTCGACACGAGCGATCGCGCTCGCGTATTTCTGGATCCGGATTTAGAAGAACTCCCCTCACCCCTCGAAGAATTCGGCGACTTGCCAATTGCCCTGGAACTGTTGCAAGAGGCGATTTCCGAAGATTTGCTTGTCGCCATTTGCGGCGATTACGATGCCGATGGCATGACCAGCACCGCCTTGCTCATTCGCGCCTTGCGGTTTCTCGGAGCGCGCGCCGATTACGCCATTCCCAGCCGCATGAGCGACGGCTACGGCATCAACCGACGGATTGTAGACGAATTTCACGCTTCCGGCGTCCGACTGATTATCACCGTGGATAACGGCATCGCCGCCCGAGATCCGATCGACTACGCGCGAGAATTGGGCATCGACGTCATTATCACCGATCACCACGACCTTCCCTCCCAACTCCCCCTCGCCAATGCCATTCTCAACCCGAAAATGCTGTCGGCGACCTCTCCCTATCGCAGTTTGGCTGGGGTTGGCGTGGCGTACCTGCTGGCTCTGTCGCTAGCGGAAGCGGAAGGAAAGGCAACGTCGTTGCTGCAACCGTTGCGCGAACTGTTCACCCTCGGCACCATCGCCGATTTAGCGCCTCTGACGGGGATTAATCGCCGTTGGCTGAAGTGGGGATTGCGCCAGTTACCCGAATCTGAAATTCCGGGGGTGCAGGCGTTAATTCAGGTGGCGGGATTGAGCGACGAGCGATCCACCCTCAAACCCGAACACATCGGCTTTCGCCTGGGACCGAGAATTAATGCGGTCGGTCGGATTGGCGATCCGCAAATCGTTATCGAACTGCTGACGACCGAGGATATGGGAGTTGCTCTCGAACGCGCCATGCAGTGCGAGCAAATTAACCAGCATCGCCAACAATTATGCGCCGACATCGAACAAGAGGCGATCGCCTGGGTAGAATCGAGTCGCATCGACTTGCAGCAAGAGCGGGTGTTGGTGGTGGTACAACCGCAGTGGCATCACGGCACGATCGGCATCGTGGCGTCGCGACTGGTGGAACGCTACGGGGTTCCGGTGTTTATCGGCACCTACGAGGACGAAGAAGGTCGGGTCGTGCGGGGATCGGCGCGAGGCATTCCCGAATTTAACGTGTTCGAGGCACTGCAAGCGTGCGACGATCTCTTCGAGAAATACGGCGGACATCCGGCGGCGGGTGGGTTTTCCCTGAGTGCCGATCGCTTGGAGGAGATGCGATCGCGCCTGAGTCAGTTCGCCAATGAATGCTTGGAAATCGAGCATTTGAAACCGTTGGTCAAAATTGACGCGCAAGCCGACCTACGCGATATCGATCTCGATTTTTACCACCAAATCGATCGCCTCCAACCCTGCGGCATTGAAAACGATCCCCCGGTATTTTGGACGCCAAACGCGCGCTTGCTCGAACAGCGAATTATCGGGAAGGGACATATTAAAATGACCGTAGCACCAGCGGGAGAGGACGATCCGGCGGCAACCCTAAAGGCGATCGCCTGGCGTTGGGACGAGTATTTCCCGCTCCCGGCTTGCGTGGATGTGGCGTACAAGTTGCGGGAAAATCGGTGGAATGGCAATACGACGGTCGAGTTGGAAATCGTTGGCGCGCGCCTGAGTGCGGAGGTGGACGGATCTCGCCAAGATCCCGATCCCGAATTAGCGACGACTCCCACTGCCGAAACTGCGCCCGCCGAACCGCCTGCATCGGACAACACCAACGGTGCGACGCCCCAACCTCAGACAACTCAGTTTTATCACAACCAGCGGTGCTACCAGTGCGGCGTGTATCCCATTGGCGATCGCCTGGAATTGCGCATCCGCAACGATCGCGACTGCGTCCTAGCTGTCCGACAAGGGGAGCGCACGGGATTGCTCGGCGCCCAACGGAATAATGCCGTTGAAGTGGATGTCTCCCAGCCCCATTATTACCAACTAATCAAGACTGCAATGCAGGCGTTGGGACTGAACAAACAATAAATAAAGAAGTCCGAACTCAATCGGACTCCTCGCGATTCTCTGCGTTGATGGCGTTACATATCGCCGCCGCGTACGGCGAGCAGAAAGATGACCACTGGTCCGGAAATTAAGATCAGCGCGACCATCGTAAGCTGCGCGATCAATTCCCAGTTGAGGCTCGTAATAAAGTCCATCTAAATCCTCCCAAGCTGACCCAATCTAAGGTTTATAAGGTTAGGCGATAAATTCCGACCCCAATTTTACAGGGTTGTCGTTCCTCCAATTTAAGGAAGTTTACAAAAATATAAATAAATTTATAAAAAATATCAATACAATCGCGCGCGCTGGCAGGTTGGACAAAAAATAGGATAAGCTCGATCCCAGTCACCAGTTATCTCCCTCTCTCCCGTTGCCTTTTGACTTATGCCCACTTGGCGCTGTATTTCCGGATGCGGAGCGTGCTGCTATCTCGACCCCTCCGAACGTCCCGAACTCGACGAATATCTCGACCCCGACGAACTCGAACTCTACCTGAGCATGGTGGGGAGCGATGGGTGGTGCGTCAACTTCGATCGCGCCACGCGCCAGTGTCGGATTTACGAGGATCGACCCCGTTTCTGTCGAGTTGAGGCAGACGTTTTCGCCGATCTCTACGGCATCGACCCTGACGAACTCAATGATTTTGCCATAGACTGCTGCCAGCAACAAATCGAGAGCGTCTACGGCGATCGCTCCTTGGAAATGCTGCGGTTCAATCGGGAAGTGGGAATTCGAGGCGATCGCGCCAGCTATCTCGAACGCGCCGATAATCGTTAAGAAAAATTACGCACAGTTCGATACAATAGACAAAACAGACGGTTCGCCCCATCTCTCGTGAAACTTTCCCTATCCACATCCGAACAATCCACCCCGCCAGAGTCTAGCGTCAAAGGCGATCGCGCCGCCGAGCCGATACGCAAGAGGAATCGAATCAATCGCTCGGCGTTTGCCGTTTTCGGGTCTACTTTCCTCACCATTTTCTTTGCCGAAATGGGGGATAAAACCCAACTCACTACCCTACTGATGACGGCGGAATCGAGTTCGCCGTGGGTCGTCTTTGCCGGAGCGGGTTCGGCGTTGGTGGCGACCAGTTTAATTGGCGTCGCCGTCGGACGGTGGCTGGCTCGCCGCGTCTCCGAAACCACGATTGAAACTGGAGCCGGAGCGATTTTACTGTTAATTTCCGTACTGTTGTTGTGGGATTTGGTGCAACTGTAATGGATTGGGATTTATTAGGACTGAGTTTTGTCGCCGTCTTTCTCTCGGAATTGGGAGATAAGAGCCAACTGGCAGCGATCGCTTTGAGCGGGAGTTCTAAATCGCCGCAAGCAGTCTTTTTCGGCACGGCTGGCGCGTTGTTGCTTGCCAGTTTGCTTGGCGTTCTCGTCGGTCAAGGAGCCGCTCAAATTTTACCGACGCACCTCGTCAAAGCGATCGCTGCGGTTGGATTTGCGCTGATGGCAGTCCGGTTGCTGTGGCCCGCATCCGACGACGATTAGCGATCGTTCCAACTCAGTTGCTTGCGGTAGCACCAACTCGCTAGCGTGGCGATCGCGCCGAGCTTCACCAATTCTAAGCCAAAATAGCTGCCGTGCATCCAGTTCATTGCCTCGGGAGCCGATTGCGCAGACTCGAACAGGTTGAATTGCGCGCCAAGTGCGCTCATCTGCGGTGCGAGTCCGTAGGTATCGACCGCCACGATTCCCAAGAGCAGGACTGCTAGAACCATAGCGATGCGGGAACGATTGGCGAGTTGTTGCTGGCTGGTACAGACGACGAAAATTCCAGAGGCGATTAAGGCAGCACCGATTAACTCGATGCGGTTGAACGCGCCGAAAATCATCGATCCCGCCGAGGCGAATCCCGGTTGCGTCATCATGCCAGCGGCGTACAGGCTCGGCATGACCACCAAGTCTAGGATGATGCTAGCACTCAACCAGAACAGTAAGGCAAATAGGATAATAACCGACCAAGGCGATCGCTTGGGATTAAATTGAGAAAAAGCCGTCATTGTCGTTTTCCCTCGACAGTCTTCTAAACTCTAGGCTAGCGAAGAAATGGGGCGATTTATATTAAATATTTTTTCGAGGCGATCGCACATAGAGATAAATTGAAAAGAAACCATGACAGCGATCGAAGCACTGGACGTTCGATTCGCGATCGCCGATCGCGGATTACGCTTTGGCTGGGGAATTTAGGCGATCGCTCTGGGTTGAAAAGTGTTGAGAAATTTTAAGTAATTTAAACGAGCGCGATTGATTTGTTAAGAACTTTTCAGATAGGGTGCGATTCGTTCGCATTTGACCGGACCTCTATACTTAAAATCAATAAATCTCTCGCAGAGCAGATAATCAACGCACGTTGACGAGCCGCGATCGGTTCGTCTAGATTGGGGTCAAAAGCTAGGGAAACGCCACCCCTTGCGATCGCGAAGTCCGGATCGAGCTAAAATTTCGAGAATTTCCCGTTGGTATAAACCGTTGTCTATTAATTTTTATGTTTATTCAACTTATTTCAATAATTTATCATGTCAGATAACCAAAACAATAACAATCTATTCAATAAAATCCTCGTTCCCGTCATCGTCGCTCTTTTAGTTGGCGGAACCGCTCCCTGGTGGTGGACGGAAATCTTTGCAAAAGCAGACTCAGAACCCGCACCCGCGACCGAAACCTCAGAACCATCACCTCCTGAAACTGTCTCGTCCAATCCAGTTGTTTTAGGCGATCGCCTGCTGGGAAAATGGTCGAGTGAAGGGGACGTTCGAGCAACTCATATTTTGGAACTGGAAATTGAAACTATTCGAAATAATGAAATCTCTGGTGTTTTAACCTCCAGAAATATCGATTCAGACGGCTATTCCGGCATTATGAGTATTATTGGCGAACTCCAAAACGATGCGATCGAAGTCGAAATTGTTGACGGACGCGGCTTTGAAGTCGGAGAAGCCGAATTAAGTCTCGATGGCGATACTTTAACCTGGCGTCTGGGTCGAATTCAGGGCATTGGCAAGACAACTATCCCCAGTCTTGCCTATTTGTGGAAATACGAATAGTCATAGAACGGAGTCTAATTAAAAGGCGATCGCTCCCTCGCAAGTCAGATGTTAATTTTCCTTCAAATTCGCCATCCTAGAACTGTGGTTTGTCTCGATTAAACTGCTATGAACTCGCCAATGCGCCAGTTAGCCGGATGCGGACTCGCACTCAGTCTCGGATTGGGAAGTCTGATAGCACCCGCCACCGCCGTCCAATTTCCCGACGGAACTATCCGGTTCAACAACCCACCTCGCCTGGAAGATTCGGCGACCACTCGCGACGCCGCCTATGTTTGGAACGCCACCTATTACTTCACCCTACGCCTACTTGACGGAGCGGGAGAACCCCTACAACGCATTGAAATTTCCTTGCGCGAGGGAACCGACAACCGAATGCGATTTGAACAAGACGAAACCCGAGCCTTCCTCGGAACCCGCCAAAACCGAGGCGAGAGAGTTCCCATCGCCGCAACCCGTCTCGATGAAGACACTCAAACCGTCTCGGTCACCTTCGCCGAACCCATTCCCCCCGGCGAAACTGTGACTGTCGGACTGCGTCCGGTGCGCACGCCGCGTTACAGTGGTATTTATCTATTCGGCGTTACGGCGTTTCCGGCTGGCGAGAAGGTTGACGGTCAATTCCTCGGTTTTGCGCGGTTCCATTTTTATCGCGATGGCGGGGATTGGCGGTAAAAGGGTTTAGAGACCAACCCCCTACGGGATGGCGCTACGATTCCGTGGCTTGGACCGCCTGGTAAGTTTTAAACCCACCGGTGAGATTGTGCGCGTCATAGCCGTTGAGACGCAAGGCGCGAGTGGCGTAATAGGCGCGCTGACCGACTTGGCAGTACACGGCAATTGTGCGGTCTTTGGGCAATTCTGCCATGCGATCGCGCAGTTGCGAGAGGGGCAAATTCGTGGCACCTTCGACGTGACCCGCTTCGTACTCGCCGACCTCGCGCACGTCGAGCAACAAGGCATCGTCGGGAACCCCATCTTGCCAGTATAAAATCGGAGCATCGCCGCGCAGGGCATTCGCCGCAATCATTCCCGCCATGTTGACCGGATCTTTCGCCGCACCGAATTGAGGCGCGTAGCAGAGTTCGGCTTCTTCCAGGTCGAATACGGTGGCGCCCCGCTGAATCGCCATCGAAATCACGTCGATGCGCTTTTCTACCCCCGCTTCGCCAACGGCTTGCGCGCCGAAGACCTTGCCATCTTTGGGAGAAAACAGCAGTTTCAAATCGATGGGTTTGGCACCGGGATAGTATCCGACGTGATGCCCCGGGTGCAAGTACACTTTTTGATAATCGATTTCCAGGCGGTTCAGGGTTTTCTCGTTCGCACCAGTGGAAGCGATAACCAGATCGAAGACACCGCATACGGAAGTCCCTTGAACGCCGCGAAAGATCGAATCCCGTCCGAACATGGTATCGGCGGCGATGCGTCCCTGGCGGTTAGCCGGTCCTGCGAGGGGAATGCGGGTGGGTTTGCGCGTGACGAAATCGATGACTTCTACGGCGTCGCCAACGGCCCAAATGCGATCGTCGCTGGTCTGCATCCGTTCGTTGACGCGGATTCCGCCAGTTTCGCCAATGTCGAGTCCGGCGGTTTTGGCGAGGTCGGTTTCCGGTCGCACGCCAATGGCTAAAATGACTAAATCGGCAATGTAGGCGTGTCCCGATTGGGTCGAAACCGAGAGGGTGCCATCGGTATTTTGGGCAAAGCCGCGCACGCCGTCATTTAAACATAGGTTAACCCCATGCGATCGCAGGCGATCGTGGACGGGTGTCACCATTTCGACATCCAGGGGAGCCATCACTTGCGGCAGCATTTCGACAATGGTGGTGGAAATGCCGCGACGGACGAGGTTTTCCGCCATTTCCAAGCCGATGAAACCGCCGCCGACAATGGTGGCTTGTTTGACTTGATGCGCTTGAATCCACTCGCGGATGTGACGGCTGTCGGGAATGGTACGCAGGGCAAAAATGCCGGGTAAATCGATTCCCGATAGGGGAGGACGCACGGGAGCGGCGCCGGGAGAGAGGACGAGATTGTCGTATTTTTCCCGATACTCTTCGCCGGTTTCGAGGTTGCAGACGACGATTTCTTGTTGGTCTCGGTCGATCGCGCGAACGTCGCTTTTCAGGCGCACTTCGATGTTAAACCGCTGCTTGAACAGGTCGGCGTTGGCAACGAGCAGTTTTTTCTCGTCGGCGATGGTATCCCCCACGTAGTAGGGCAAGCCGCAGTTGGCAAAGGAGACGTAATTGCCGCGATCGAAGATAATAATTTCGGCATCTTCCGACAAACGACGGGCGCGAGCCGCACAGGAGGCACCACCTGCAACGCCGCCGATAATTAAAATTCGCTTGCGATCCATAACTCGGGTTCTCTCTAGGATGTCATCACGACGGGTTCCCCTAGATTGGGTCAGCCGCCATATACAACTAATTAGTTATCCAGTGTTTATTATGGCGGCTAACGGTTCCTTCGACATCCTCCGTTGTGGTGATGGGAGTGGAAAAGGTTTGGAAACCAAACCCCTACGTTGATTTCTCCCTATCCACCGCGCAATTTATCGAGGACGCCGCGATCTTCGAGGGTGGAGGTATCGCCCGAGATTTCTTCTCCCGATGCGAGCGATCGCAACAAGCGCCGCATGATTTTACCCGATCGCGTCTTCGGCAGGGCTTCGGTAAACTGGATCGCAGCCGGACGGGCGATCGCGCCGATTTCGCTGACGACGTGTTTCTTCAACTCGGCTTCGAGGGCGTCGCTGGGGAAATAATTTTCTTCGAGCATCACGAATGCCACGATTTCTTCCCCTTTAATCTCGCTCGGCTTCCCGACCACTGCTGCTTCGGCGACGGCGGGGTGAGACACGAGAGCCGATTCGACTTCCATCGTTCCCAAGCGGTGTCCGGCGACATTGATCACGTCATCGACGCGACCCATCACCCAGAAATAGCCGTCTTTATCCTGCCGCGCGCCATCGCCGCTAAAGTACACGTACTGCCCGTCCTTCGGCGGAATGTGTTCCCAATAGGTGCTGCGATAGCGATCCGGATTTTTGTAAACCGTGCGAATCATGCTCGGCCACGGATATTTAATCACGAGATAGCCGCCCTGGTTTTCGCCCACCGGATTGCCGTCTAAATCCACCACGTCGGCAATAATGCCGGGGAAGGGGAACGTCACGGAACCGGGTTTGGTCGGAGTTGCCCCCGGTAGCGGCGAGAGCATCGCGCCTCCGGTTTCAGTTTGCCACCACGTATCCACAATCGGACAGCGTTCGCCGCCGATGACGCGGTGATACCACATCCAGGTGGAGGGGTTAATCGGTTCGCCGACGGTGCCGAGCAACCGCAGGGAGGAGAGATCGCGGGATTTGGGAATCTCTTCGCCCATTTTCACGAACATCCGAATTGCCGTGGGGGCGGTGTAAAACAGGGTGACGCCGTATTTTTGCACGATGTCCCACAAACAGCCGGGATTCGATTTGCGCGGCGCGCCTTCGTACATCACCGTGGTGGCACCGTTGGAGAGCGGGCCGTAGACGATATAGCTGTGTCCGGTAATCCAGCCGACATCGGCAGTACACCAGAGAATATCGTCTTCGCGCAGGTCGAAGATCCATTGGGTGGTGATGTGGCTGTAGAGGTTGTAACCGCCGGTGGCGTGAACGACGCCTTTGGGTTTGCCGGTGGTGCCGGAGGTGTAGAGAATGAAGATCGGATCTTCGCTGTCCATCGGTTCGGGGGGACAGTCGGCGGAGGCGTCCGATTGCAGGTCGTCCCACCAGTAGTCGAAACCGGGTTCCATGTAAGTGGAATGACCGGTGCGCTTGACGACGATAACTTTTTCGACGCTGGGAACGCTGTTATTCGCCAGGGCTTTATCCACTTGCGGTTTCAATGGCACGATCGCGTCTTTGCGCCAGCCGCCATCGGCGGTAATCACGATTTTAGCGTTGGCATCGAGCAAGCGGTCTTTGAGGGCTTCGGCACTGAATCCGCCAAATACCACGGTGTGGGGCGCGCCGATGCGGGTACACGCGAGCATGGCGATGACGGCTTCGGGAATCATGGGCATGTAAATGCCGACGCCGTCGCCTTTGCGCACGCCCATTTTTTTGAGGACGTTGGCAATTTGGCAGACTTCCCGGTGCAGTTGGGTAAAGGTGAGGGTGCGGGCGTCGCCGGGTTCGCCTTCCCAAATTAGGGCGGGTTTGTCCCCTCGGGTTTCTAAGTGGCGGTCGAGACAGTTATAGGACATATTCAATTGTCCGCCCACAAACCACTGGGCAAAGGGGGGTTGCCAGTCGAGGACTTTGTCCCACTTGCGGAACCAGTGTAATTCTCCCTCGGCTAACTCGCTCCAAAAGCCTTCGGGATCGGCTTTGGCGCGATCGTAGAGCCGTTGGTAGTCTTCAAAACTTTGAATGCGAGCGCGTTTTGCAAATTCTGGATCGGGATGGAAGAGGCGTTGTTCGTGTAAAATCGATTCAATCGCAGAAGTAGACATAATTTTTTCACTCTTGTTATGGCAGTTTGACGATCGATATGCGAGGTTGAAATCGCTGCGGATACGAGCATTCGAATGCGATTGCAATGACCGAAACAACCGAACTATAGACTCGCCCCTGCCGCAACGGAAGTCTCGCGCGAAGGGAGGGCAATGGTTCGCCTAAACGGGGGTTAATCAATTCAAATCGTTTGAAGGCGATCGCAGAGTTAGTTTTGTCCTAAGTTCAGGGCAAAACCCGGTACTGGCAAACTGTCAATCGACTCGATGCCAACGATCGCTCGTTCGCGGTTGCGATCGCGCTGGGAAATGGGAAGGTTGGAGTTAACAGAATTTAAAGTTGAATCGCGAATTGAAATGGGCGATCGCGCCCGAGTTTACGGTATTGTTATAAACCAGCGTTTGTATTATAAGTCAATGTTGCGATCGCGTCGCAGTTTCTCAATATAAATCAACAATAAAGGGATTATATTTTTGGTAAATAAAATAATAGTAATTCCCCTTCACCCTCAAACTCGAACCGGGGAAGAATCCAACGGCGGAGGTCGCCGCGATCCTTCCCCGAACCAGCTAGAGATCCAGTTGGGCTTTCGCCAGATCCGCACTGCGTTCGACTCGGAATCCGACCTTTTCGCACACCCGCTGCATGGCGGTATTTTCAGCCAGAATTTCGGCGTTAATCCGCTCTAACCCTTCCTGGCGTCCGATTTGCACCAGGCGGCGCAGCAATTCCGTTCCCAGACCCTGACGCTGGTACGGGTCGCTGACGAGCATGGCGAACTCGCCCTCATTCACCCCGTGCAACTTGCTCAAGCGACCGACTCCGAGGATTTCGCGATCGCCCGTTTCGGGATTGCGGCGGTCGGCTACCAACGCCATTTCGCGATCGTAATCGATAAAGCAGATGCGGGTCAGCCGCTCGTGAGCGATGCGCCGACTCAGTTTCATCAAATTGAAATAGCGCAGGTAAACGCTTTGTTCCGACAGGGTTTTGTGGAACTGCACCACCAGCGGCTCGTCTTCCGGGCGAATCGGACGAATGTTCGCCTCGGTTCCGTCTCTCAACTGCCACGGTTTGGCATAGTGGATCGGATACGGACGGATTGCCGGTTTGGGCAATTGTTCCTCGGGCGTATCCGGCGGATGCAACACTACGCGAGCGTCTAACGCCAGCAGTCCATCCTCCGCTGCCAATAGCGGATTGATATCGATTTCTTGAATCCACGGCTGTTCCACCACCAGTTGGCTAAAACGCACCAGCAACTGTTCGAGTGCCGCCATATCGACCGTTTTGCGTCCCCGCACGCCCTTGAGCGCCTTGTAAATTTGGGTTTGCTCCATCAACCGTCGTGCCAGGGTCGTATTCAGCGGCGGAAGGGCAATGGAGCGATCCTTGAACACTTCCACCAACTGTCCGCCAGAACCGAACAGCAACACCGGACCGAATTGCGGGTCGATACTGCTGCCGATAATTAACTCGTAACCGCCGCTGATATTAATCATCTGCTGCACGGTGACGCCATCGAAATGTTCGGCACCCACCTTGTCGGCGACCGACTGCCCAATCGTGCGATACGCCCACTGCACCGCTTCGGCGTCGGTGAGGTTGAGCTGCACCCCACCCACGTCGGTTTTGTGGGTAATCGTCTCCGAGAGCAGTTTGACCACCACCGGATAGCCGAGGGAGTCGGCACATTCGATCGCCTCTTGTTCGCTGCGGGCAATTCCCGCCTTGACGATGGGGATCTTGTAGGCGGCTAGAATTTCTTTCGATTCCATCTCCGAGAGAATGGTGCGACCCGCCCCACGCACCGATTGCAGCACTTTCTCGGCGCGATCGCGATCGGGCGCGTCTTCGTCCTCCTCCGGCGGCATTCCTGGCGTTTCGTAGATACCGCGCAAGTTGTAGCTGTACGTCCACATTAAATTAAACAGGCGCGCCGCCGAGTCGGGATAGCGGTAGGTCGAGATACTGGAGCGGTTGAGAATGGTTTCCCCCGTGGTCACTTCCGCACCCCCCATCCAACTGGCGAGGACGGGTTTGCGCGCCGTTTGAGCGTAATGTTTCACCTGTTCGGCGGTCTGGGTGGGATCGGTCATCGCTTGCGGCGTCAGAATCACCAGCAAGCCATCGCTGTTGGGATCGTTGACCACCGTTTCGAGGGTTTTAGTATAGCGATCGGGATCCGCATCGCCGAGAATGTCGATGGGATTGCCGTGGCTCCAATGGGTGGGCAGAAATTCGTCCAACTTGGCAATCGTGTCGTCTGAGAGCTTCGCCAATTCGCCCCCCGTGGCGATCAAGGCATCGGTCGCCAGCACCCCCGGACCGCCGGCGTTGGTAATAATGCTCAAGCGCGGTCCCTTGGGCAATCTCGGCTGTTTCGCCAGCACTTCTGCCATGTTGAACAGCTCCGAAATGCGCTTGACCCGCAACACGCCGCATCGCCGGAATGCCGCATCCAGCACTTCGTCGCTTCCAGTCAGCGAGCCGGTGTGGGATGCCGAGGCTTTGGCGGCTTCTTCGGTCTGACCGGCTTTAATCACGATAATCGGCTTGGTCAGGGCGACTTCGCGGGCGGCGGATAGGAACGATCGCGCATTGCCAATCGATTCCATGTAAATCACGATACTTTGGGTGCGGGGGTCGTCGCCGAGGTAATAAACCAGGTCGCCCCAGTCTACGTCGATCATCGAGCCGATGGAGACAAAGGCGCTAAAGCCGACGTTTTCGGGAAAGCTCCAGTCGAGAACGGCGGTACAGAATGCGCCGCTTTGACTGATAAAGCCGACGTTTCCCGGACGCGCCATGGTGCTGGCAAAGGTGGCGTTCAGTCCCGAGTGCGGGCTCATCACTCCCAGACAGTTGGGACCGATAATCCGCATTTTGCCCCGAGCGGTGTCTTGGATTTCGCGCTCGAGTTGCAGTCCTTTTTCGCCGATTTCTTTAAAGCCAGCCGAAATGACGATCGCGCTTTTGACTCCCGCTTCAACGCACTCGTGGATAATTTTCGGTACGGTGGGCGCCGGGGTGGCGACGATCGCCAAATCGACCGGGTCGGGAACATCTGTAATATTGGGATAGGCAGGAATGCCCAACACGCTGTGTCGCTTCGGATTGACGGGAAAAATCGTCCCGCCGAAGGGGTTGCTGAGTAAGTTCCACAGTAGGGTTCGCCCCACGCTCCCCGCTTTATCGGTCGCGCCAATAACAGCAACGGTTTCGGGCGCGAAAATCGAACTGAGGGGTTGGCGTTCGGAGCGCAGGATGTCGTAAGCCGGATCGGTTGTAGGCTTGAGGGGTTTCATTGACCGTTCCTCTATGTGCGTCTCGTGTTGTTCGAGCAAGCCGGCGCACGCTGCGTACGCCAATGTGGAAATCGCGATCGCGTTCCAAGGCTAGCCTACTGTTAATGTTGGCGGGATCCGTCAAAAGTTAGGATCCTTTTAGTTTTGGGATGAGGGGATGAGGAGAGAGTCCCGTTTGTCGTAGGTTCGCGAACCAATCAATTTAATCTTTCCTTAGATTTTTGATAAAACTTAACATAGAGGCGATCGGAGAACGGTATGGCGGCGATAGACTTAGATCTCGATATTGCACCGGCAATCGACCACGCAATTCTCAATCCGACGGCGACCCCCGACCGGGTGCGTCAGTGGTGCGAGGAAGCAGAACGATACGGGTTTGCCACGGTTTGCGTGTATCCGGCTTACGTGCGGTACGCGGCGGAACTCCTACACGGGAAACAACCCCGAGTGTGTACGGTCATTGGCTTTCCCACCGGAGCGACCACCTCGGCGACCAAGTTGTACGAAGCCGCCGAAGCTGCCGAAAACGGGGCGAGCGAGTTAGATGTGGTCATCAACATCGGCTGGCTGAAAGCGGGAAAGACCAACGAGGTTAACCGCGAAATCGCCGAAATTTGCGAGGAAACAGGGCAAACCGTGAAAGCGATTTTGGAAATGTCGCTGCTGAGTCCGTCGGAAAAGCAGTTGGCGGCGGAAGTCTGTTTGGATGCGGGGGTGCATTTCCTCAAAACCAGTACGGGATGGCACGGTGGCGCGACGGAAGACGACGTTCGCCTGCTGAAAGAACTGGCGCGAGGACAGGCTGGAATTAAGGCATCGGGCGGGATTCGCACCTACGAGCAAGCCGTGAAACTCATGTGGGCGGGCGCTACCCGTCTGGGAACTTCCCGTAGCGTGAATTTGCTACAACAGCGCGAGCAGATGGCGGAATCGGGCGATCGCCAGGCGTTAGAAGAGACCGCCAACGAATAAGATGAGTAGAGCATCCGATCGCGCGATCGGATTTCCCCCTTCCCGAGTATGAATCGAACCTACCAAGTCACTGGTATCAATCTCAAACACCAGCCGTTGGGCGAGTCCGACCGGCTGCTGACGGTGTTGACGCCAGAATTGGGCTTGCTGCGCGTGGTGGCGAAGGGAGCGCGCAAAACCAAATCGAAATTGGGCGGGCGCACCAGCCTGTTTGTGGTCAATGAGTTAACCCTGAGCCGGGGGCGATCGCTCGATCGAATTATCCACGCCGACACCCGCGAATCCTACCCGAAATTGAGCCGAGATCTCGCCAAACTCACCGCCGCCCAATATCTCGCCGAACTGGTGCTGCTGCAAGCCCTCAGCGAACAGCCGCAAGCCGAACTCTATTACCTGCTGTGCGAACACTTACATCGCCTGGAGGGGTTGACAAATCAAGGGAACTATGAATCGATTTTGCCGCAACTGGCACACGGGACATTTCACCTGCTCGCTTTAGCCGGAATTGCCCCGCAAGTTCATGCCTGCTGTGCCAACCGATCGCCCCTGCTTCCCGATTGGTCTCAACCGGAGTGGCAAGTTGGGTTTAATATTGCGGCAGGGGGAACCATTAGCCTGGGCGAACTGCAACGCTGGCAGACCGAAGGAACGCCCCAAGGGGAAGCGCTATCGGGAACTGCTCGCCTCAACGCCATCGAGCTGATGCTATTGCAGCAGTTGAGCCAACCGCAACTCTCCCCGATCGCGCCAACGCTACCCGAGGGCATTGCCATCTCCAATTTGGAAGCGGCTTGGACGGCGATCGAACGCTTGCTGCGCCAATACGCCCAGTATCACTTCGGTCGCACGATTCGTTCTGCTGCCTTGATCGACAGTTACTTCTATTCTTTGCCGACACCTTCACCAACCTTATGATGCGATTGTCTCCTTCCGACCGAGCGACACTGACACCTCGGGTTTACCAATGTGCCAAGCCAGTCGATCCGATCGATCGCGCGGCGGTTCCCCCCTCCTCACACCCTCCCTCCGACCCCCCTTCCCCGGTTGAATCCAATGGCGATCGCGCTGTCGAGGACGCGGCAGAATCGTATGGGGAAGCAGGATTTCTTCCCGTGCTGCGCAACTTGAATTTTCTGGCACTCTGGAGCGGTCAGGTCTTCTCCCAACTGGCGGATAAGGTTTATCTCGTCCTGACCATTGCCTTAATTTCGAGCAATTTCCAAGCTCCCGACCAAACCATCAGCGGTTGGGTGTCGGCGATCATGATTGCCTTTACCATTCCGGCGGTGTTGTTCGGTTCCCTGGCGGGGGTCTTCGTGGATCGGGTTTCGACCAAAGGAATGCTGGTGGTCACGAACCTGTTGCGCGGTGGATTGGTGCTGGCATTGCCAACGTTACTGTGGGCGACCCAGGGACAAGGTTGGCTGGGATTGCCCCTCGGCTTTCACGTGCTGCTGGCGGTGACGTTTTTAGTCTCGACCCTGACGCAGTTTTTCGCCCCCGCCGAACAAGCGGTGATTCCCCTAATCGTGCAGCGAGTTCACTTGCTCTCGGCAAATTCGCTCTACACCACCACGATGATGGCGTCGGTGATCGTCGGGTTTGCCGTGGGAGAACCGATGTTGGAACTCGCCAATGGCTTGCTGGCGAATTGGGGCAACTCCGGCGATGTGGGCAAAGCGGTGGCTGTGGGGGGTAGTTACGCGATCGCGGGTTTGATTTTGCTGCGGATTAACACTAACGAAAAAGAGACGGTCGAAGACGAAGAACCGTCCCACGTCCTCGAAGACCTGCGCGATGGCTTCCGCTATTTCATCCATCATCCTCGGGTGCGCAGTGCCTTAATTCAACTGGTGATTCTGTTCTCGATTTTTGCCGCCCTCGCCGTCCTCGCAGTTCGCTTGGCGGAAATTCTGCCCGAGATCGACTCGGATCAGTTCGGTTTCTTACTCGCCGCAGCGGGAGTTGGCATGGCAATTGGTGCTGCGGTGGTCGGTAATTTCGGACAGCGATTTTCTCACCGCCAACTGAGTTTGTACGGCTCGATCGGAATGGCGGGCGCATTGGGCAGTTTGTGCCTGTTTACCGAACAATTGTGGCCCACTCTGGGGGCGATCGTGCTGATGGGCAGTTTTGCCGCCATTGTCGGGATCCCCATGCAAACGACGATTCAAGCCGAAACCCCCGAAGAAATGCGCGGAAAGGTATTCGGCTTGCAAAATAATGCCGTTAATATTGCCTTGAGCCTGCCCCTCGCTTTGGCTGGCATTGCCGAAACGCTGTTGGGATTGGAGACGGTATTTTTAGGATTGGCGGCGATCGCCATAGCGGGAGGACTCCTAAGCTGGTATATTTCCGATACGGGAGTTGCTAACTCCAAGCCCGCTCAACAATAATGCCGTTGCCAGAGTCGGGCGAGGACATAGCTTCGCTTTTATTTTGAGAACTCAGCACGTAGAACCTGAATGCATATCGCTTGGCTGGGAAAAAAATCGCCGTTTTGTGGGAATGTCACCTACTCTCGCGAGATCACGAACGCGCTAGTCGATCGCGGTCACCGCGTCAGCTTTTTACACTACGATCGCGAAGGAGCCGACGCGCCGCCTTCAATTTCAACCTGGCGATCGCGATCGACCGCCGTCGGGCAGACTAAGCACTGTCCCCAAGGTTGGGCGGATTGCCCGGAAGTGTCGCTGCCGTACTTGTATAAATCGACTTACGTCACGATTCCATCGCCCCGATCCAGTAAGGTGCTGGTGGAAGCCTTACAAGAGTTGCAGCCGGACTTGGTTCATGCTTCCGCGCCGCTGTCGCCGCTGGACTTGCGCGTTCCCGAGATTTGTCGGGAGTTGGAGTTGCCGTTGATTGCCACGTTTCACATTCCGTTTGATGGCAAGCGGTTGAACTTTACCTCCGGGACGCAGTTGGTTTGGTATCAAGTCAGCGCGCCGTCGCTGGCAAATTGCGATCGCACCATCGTGTTTTCCCAAATTCAACGGGATTTGTTGGTACGCTTGGGGGTTCCCGCCGAACGAGTGGCGATCGTGCCCAATGGCGTAGACGCCCTCAAGTATTCCCCCGGTCCGTCGAATGTGAAACAGGAGTTCGACGCAGAGCGCCTGTTTGTCTATCAGGGTCGCATTTCGATGGAGAAAAATGTCGAATCGCTGCTGAAGGCGTGGAAGCAGTTGGACATGGGCCCCAACAGCAAGTTACTCATCGTCGGCGACGGGCCGCTGGCTCAATCACTGATGGCGTCTTACGGTGCGGAACACGGCATTATTTGGCTGGGCTATGTGGCGGACGAACAGCGGCGGATCGAGATTTTGCGCGGCGCGGACGTGTTTATTCTGCCATCGTTCGTGGAGGGATTGTCCCTGTCGCTGCTTGAGGCAATGTCGTGCGGTCTGGCGTGTTTGGCGACGGATGCGGGAGCCGATGGCGAGGCAATTGAAGATGGAGCGGGGGTGATTCTCAAGACCAGCGGCGTGACGACGCAATTGCAAACGCTGCTCCCTCTGTGTCGCGATCATCCCGAGCTGACGAATTTATTGGGATACAAGGCACGACAGCGGGTGTTGGAGCGCTACACCCTCAACAAAAACATTACGCAGCTCGAATGCCTGTATGCGGAAGTGATGCAACAAGGGGAAATGGAGCTGAATAGTAGCGCCTAGCATGAGTCGAACCCGCGATGCGCATCGCGGGCTGGGGGATTTTGCTCGACTCAAACCGTTGCATCTAACCTGCAAATCCGGTAAATAAAACGACGATCGCGCCGATTCCAGCCAAGATGGTTAGTACGACTCCGGCGTTCGGACTGCCCTTCCAGGAAAAGTTCTCGTCCTTCATGAGAAAACCTCCAGTTCTACTTTACAATTTTTATGTTACATTTGTTTACAGATTTTGTCAAATCTCAACTTGGCGTGGTAAAAGGATAGATTGGTTTAGATCGAGCCTGTGGCGGCGAATTGGGGAAGTTTAGGGAAAAAATCCCACAATGATGGCTGGGATAAACAGCAATGCCACGACTACCGCGAAGGCAGTGACCGGATCGATCTCGCGTTCGGGTTCTGGATTATTCATGGTATTTAGAGTTTTTCGTTAATTGACTATTCTAGCAAATTGTCCCGGCGTCTCGATCGCGACCGAACCACGAGGTCAAGGTACGATCGCCCAAACCGCCGCCCTAGCTCCACCTGTCCCGTAGAACTATAATGAATTGCATCGCCCTCGGCGCGATCGAGATCCCGAGTTTCGACCAAGGCGACAAACGGATCGCTGGCAGCAACCTTGTGTTGGGCGTCGCGGACGATCGCGCGATAGTCGGCAGCCGGATCGCGATCGGGGGGATAGATTTGTCCGAGAACGACAGGTAAGTGGGGGCGATCGCTCCAGGATCGGATCGAGGCGATAAAGTGAGCGAGTGCGGTTTGGTAGCGAATGGCGTTGGGGTAGCGTGCGGCGTCGGATTCCCCTTGCATCCAGAACAATCCGGCAATTTCGACGGTATGACCGGCTTCAGTGAGCGTCGCCGTCGCCGTTTCGACGAATGCGAGCAAGCGATCGTGCAGCCTTCCTCCCACGCGCCATCCGTCGGTATCGACCAGTTGGGTGGCTCCTACGGCAAATTTCACAATCGCCACGCGATCGCGCAGGTGTGGGGTCAACGTGCGTCCGAGGGACAGTTCCGGACCGAATCCGGTGGCGTTGGGGGCATTGTAAAACGGGTTGCACGGCGTTGCGGCGGTTTGCGGTGCGAGTTCGACCCACTCGCCGTTCGAATCGTAAGCGTTTCCGGTGGCAAAACAGGTGCCGTTCAAGGCAATGCGGTAGAATAAGGCAACCTCGCGATCGCCCGTCGAGTCTCGGTTTTGCCACAACTGTCCCTGAGTCCCAGACCCCACGGCATTCGACTGTCCCGCCACGATCGAGACGCGATAGCGAGCGGCGAGTGCGCCAGGGGTGAAAATGCAGTTGAGGGAAAGAGGAAGCGCGATCGCTCCTAACCCGAGAGACAGCCACGGATGGGAGAAATGCCAGCGTTGGATAGAGCAGTGGTTAGTCACGTGGGGTACACCTCAGTTAAGGAAGGTAACAGGCAACTACGTTGGCATACCTTAACGGCTCTAACCGATTTTAAACCGCGATCGCGTTGCCACCGTCCCTGCCTTCGCGATAGAATCGACGCCGCAATATTGTAAAACGCCAATGGCTCTAGAATCCGAGGTTTTGACCCAACTTCACGCCGCGCGCGATCGCCTCTACGAACTGCTCGATCGCTTTTCAACCGCGCGAGTCTTGGTGATTGGCGATTTGACCCTCGACGAATTTCTGACCGGTCAGGTCGAACGGCTGTCTCGCGAAGCTCCCGTACTGATCCTGCGCCACGAAACTACCCAGCAAGTTCCCGGTGGAGGAGCCAACGCCGTCTACAACCTCGCCACCTTGGGAGCCAGCGTCAAAGTGGCGGGATTGGTGGGAAAAGACGACAGCGGACGCGCCTTGCGCCGAATTTTTGAAGCGGCGAAGATCGACACCAGCGGGATTTTAGTCGATCCAGACCGTCCCACCGTCACCAAAACTCGGATTTCGGGACATTCGCGCCAATCGGTGACCCAACAAATCGTTCGCATCGATCGCAAATCGGACGAAGCTCCCGCAGTGCAATTGCAACGCCAACTCGCTGAATACACGCGATCGCAATTAGATACCGTCGATGCGGTCTTGTGTTCCGACTACGGCGACGGGGTACTCGAACCCCCTGCGATTGAAGCCGCACTGTCTCACTCGCGGGTGATGGTGGATACGCAGACCGCACTGGATCGCTATCGCGGTGCGACCCTATTCACGCCCAATTTACCCGAAGCCGAACAAGCGGTTGGATACGCGATCGCCGATTCCGAAACCTTACTAAAAGCAGGACGCCAACTCCTGAATCTCACCGATGCCAAGCAAATTCTCATCACCCGAGGGGATGAAGGGATGAGTCTGTTCGAGCAATCCGGCGAAGTGCGTCACATTCGGGCTTTCAACCGCACGGATGTTTTTGACGTTACGGGTGCGGGAGATACGGTAATTGCAGCGTTAACGCTGGCTTTGAGCGTGGGAGCGACGCCGTGGGAAGCGGCAGTATTAGGGAATTTAGCGGCGAGTATCGTGGTGCGCCAGTTTGGAACGGCGACGACGACGCCAGATGAGATTAAAGCGGCGTTACAATCGTTGTTGGAGTAGTCTAGTGTTGTTTGAGGTTCAGGCG
>CAYQUF010000002.1:70413-72980 GCA_964420595.1 uncultured bacterium | reverse complement strand
TCTGTTTTCGAGTCTCTGATAATTTCCAACCGGAGGTCTTATACTCCACTGAGCGACCGTTCTTTTTGAACTGTGGATAGGCTTTTCGACAGTTCTCGTAGAACCGAGAAATAGCAGAATAGGCTCTTTCAATGGAGGCTTGGCAGGCACTAGAGTTTAAGTCTTTAGCAAAAGGGAACTTGTCTCTAAGAGTCTTGCTGAGACGATACAAATCCTTCTGTCCAACTCCTGAATTGTCCATCCAAAAGCGGATGGCTTTGTTGCGGATAAACTGAGCCGTTCGGATGGCCTCATCAATGGCACTATATTGAGTGGGTTTCCCTTTAGCTTTAAACTCTAGGACAATCATTGGCGTGGGATAACCTGACGCAAAATAGTATAACCTAAAAGCCGTCCTAGAAGGACGGGGCTTTAGACCCAAGTTTTTCGATAATAACTTGGAAATGGCTCCCAAGGCTAGGGCGATCGCGTTTGCGCTTTTGCCCCGTTTGGCAAATAATAAGATTTGGACGTAGAGCAACTCGACATGGACGCAATTACGCTAGGCACGAACGGGCCGGTTGTCAAGCCGCTGGGAATCGGCGCTTGGTCTTGGGGCGACAAGCTGTTTTGGAGTTATGGCAAGGATTACGGCGAAGACGACGTGCGCCAGGCGTTTGACGCGGCGGTGAAAGCCGGGGTGACGTTTTTCGACACGGCGGAGGTGTACGGTCCGGGGGAATCGGAGCGATTGTTGGGACGCTTCATGCAAGATTGCGATCGCCCGATTCAAATTGCCACCAAGTATGCCCCCTATCCGTGGCGGTTGACCAAGGGAGCGGTGGCGAAGGCGCTATCGGCGAGTTTGGAACGCCTTCAGTGCGATCGCGTGACGCTATACCAGGTTCACTGGCCGTTCGCGTTGTTGATGGGTCAGGATACCCTAATGAACGCCCTGGCGGATGAGGTGGAGCGGGGTCGAATCGAGGCGATCGGCGTGAGCAATTATTCGGCGCAACAAATGCGAGAAGCCCGCGAAATTCTGGCGCGACGGGGGATTCCCCTAGCGGTAAATCAGGTGCGGTATTCGCTGCTAGCTCGCAAAATCGAGCAAATCGGCATTCTCGACACGGCGCGGGAGTTGGGAGTGACGATTTTGGCATACAGTCCCCTGGCGCAGGGATTGCTAACGGGGAAATATCAAGCCGATCGAATCCCGTCGGGCGCGCGTCAGTTCGACGCTCGGTTCAAGCAAGCCGAGAGCCTGCAACCGGTCCTGTCGCTGTTGCGCGAAATTGGCGAAAACCACCAGCGCACGCCGGCGCAGGTGGCGTTAAATTGGACGATCGTTCGCGGCGGGATCGTTCCGATTCCGGGGGCAAAAAATGCCGCTCAAGCCCGCGAAAATGCCGGAGCGTTAGGCTGGCGCATGAGTTCGGAGGAGTTCGATCGCCTCGATAAGGCAACGCAACCATACTTGAGTAATTCCAATCGATTGGTGACTTGAGTATCAAACAGGCGAACCAAAACAAAGTCGAGAAACATTAGCATGGCGTTTCGCTCGCCTGAACGCGCTTAATCGCAACGGTGTCGGCGCGAGGAATCCACCGAAAAATCTAACCCAACTTCCTCCGTTCGACAATCGGGAGCCGACGTTTGCGCCGTATTCGAATTCAACGCTTGCACCACTTGCGATCGCGTCATTCCCGGACGAACTTGCGGTTGATAGAGCATCCGAATCACCGCCTTATCCAACTCCGAATATTCCGTGATATCCGTCCAACGCTGATAGAAAATACTGTCGGAATAGCGATCCGAATCCCGCATGAGTCCCAACGCTTGGGTTAACTCTTCGCGAATTAAATGAGCGCGTTCCCGTCGATTGACTCCCGTGGTCGAAATCAGAATTCTCGCTCGATTAATTTCGTAATTATTCCACCACGTCCAGAAGAACCCAGAATTGCGCGGTCGATAATTCGGTTCGATGCTGGGAAATTGCGATTGCGGCGCAAAATGCATTTCAACATTTGCATCGCGATCGACCAAAGCAATATCGAGATTTGTCAACCCCCGCAATTCGCTGACCACGCGAGTTAACGTCCGACGATCCTCCGCCGTCGGCGATCCGATAACCTTAATTCTAACCGGATCTTCCCACTTTCGCACCCGAGGGTCGGACGCGCCAAACTCGCTTCCCAACGCCACTTCCAAGAAATAATCGAGGGAAGTCGAAGTCGCATTCGGTGCAAACGATCGCCGGGACGTCGCTGTTTCCGAGCGTCGGTCTAACACATTCACCAAATCGCCGCGAATCCAACCTTCCACACGGGAATTATCGAAGCGAACCCGATACCAAGTATAGCCATCCCAACCGCGAATTTGGCTTAAAACCTCCACGCGATCGCCCACTAAACCATATCCCAAATAGCGCGAAGTCGCACTCGGTTCGGCGCGTAAATTAATTCGAGCATTGGGATTATTCGCCCGCAACACCGCCGGTTGCGCCAACGCAGACACCGCAATTCCTACCGACACCGCACTCGACGCAATAGTAGCCACCACCAAACGTTTCAACGACATAGTCATAT
>CAYQUF010000002.1:62867-70313 GCA_964420595.1 uncultured bacterium | reverse complement strand
ATTCACCCCTCAACCGTCCGCAACCGGACCATCCCGTGCGATCAGACCCGCTGCAATTTTCCCCGAATTCATCACCCCCGGAATTCCCGCACCCGGATGAGTCCCCGCACCGACCAAATACAAATTCGGAACGTCCTCGCTGCGGTTGTGGGGTCGAAACCACGCCGATTGCATCAGAGTTGGCTCGATCGAAAACGCACTTCCTCGGTAGCTATTGAGCGTATCGCGAAAGTGCAGCGGATCGATAGAGCGTTCCGTGACAATATGCTGCGACAAATCCGGGAGATAGTTTCGCTCCAGATAATCGACGATCGCATCTCGATAAGGTTTCGCTTCCCGGCGCCAATCCGTATCGCCTTCGAGATTGGGAACCGGAGACAACACGTACCAACCATCGCATCCCGGTGGCGCCAAACTGGGGTCGGTCGCGGTGGGATGGTGCAAATAGAGCGAAAAATCGTCCGGGAGAATTTTGCGAGTGAAAATATCGCGCGTCCACTCTCGATATCGCCGTCCCAACAAAATTTCGTGATGCGCCAAATGCTCGTAACGGCGATTGGTGCCAAAATAGAGCACGAACAACGACATCGAGTAGCGGGTATTTTGAAGTCTGCGATCGCTCTGAAGTCGCCGAAATTCTGGTTTAACCAAATCTAAATAAGTATACGCCACCTCTGCATTACTCACTACTGCATCCGCACGCATTAATTCCCCATCCTGCAATTGCACTCCAGTGGCGCATCCCGTAGTTGGCGATATCTCAATTTCTTGCACCGTCGAACCCAACCGCAACGTTCCCCCTAACTCGCGAAACAGCCGCACCAGTGCATTCACCAACGCTCCCGTTCCCCCCATCGGAAACCAGATTCCAAACTCCTGTTCCAGCTTGTGAATCATGGCGTAAATCGAGGTACTTTGAAACGGATTTCCACCAATGAGCAGGGGATGGAAACTAAACGCGCGTCGCAATCGCTCGTCTTGCAAGTATTGACTGACAAACGCCGCTACGGATTTGTAGGTTTGCAAGCGAATTAAATCCGGCGCGACTTTGACCATATCGAACAACGACAGAAATGGCTGTTCCATTAACGGCAAACCCGCCTTAAAAATCTCCGACGCAGCGCGAGAAAGGCGATGGTAACCCTCCACGTCAGCGGGATTGAATTGGCGAATTTGTTCGATTAAAAAGTCGCGATCGCCGTTGTAATGAAACACCGAACCATCGTCGAAGCGGACGTTGTAAAATGGGTCGAGGGGAACCAGTTGTACGTAATCTTCCATTCGCCGTCCCGCAAGGTCGAATAACTCGCGAATCAAGTGCGGAACGGTGATAATAGTCGGACCGCCATCGAAAGTAAAGCCATCCTGCTCGTAAACATAAGCTCGACCGCCGGGTTTATCCCGTTTTTCCACAACCGTCACCTCGTAACCCCGAGCTTGCAGGCGAATTGCGGCTGAGAGTCCGCCGAATCCACTTCCGATAACGACGATTTGGGTTGGTCTCATGCTGTTATCAATCTTGCAAATTGGGTTAAAAAATGCTAAAGCGTTTATAACAAATAACTACTAAATTAACTTTCACTTTCAAAGAGTCGTTTGACTTCAATCTCAAGATCGGGAAAAGCCAGTGGACAAATCGTTCCTTCCCTGAATGCGAATTGCGTTTGATAGCCCTGTTGATTGGGCGAACGAAAGACCGCCACTTCTGTCTTCTCCAAATTCACCACCCAATATTCTAAAATTCCCGCCGCCCCGTAAACCCGAGATTTCACTTCAAGATCCTTTCTCAAACTGGAATCTGCATATTCGACGACCCAAAAGATATTTTCGGGATAAGGATGATGCTGCCGATATTCTCGTCCCAATCGTTGCACTACCGAGATATCTGGCTCGGGTTCGGAATTGCTGTTGGGGAGCGTAATGGGTTTGGCTTGACGTACTTTGGCACGATTTCCCAACCGGTGCATTAAATATTCGCCCGCTTCATCGCTACTGTAAGCATGGGGTTCTCCCTCTGGAACCATTTCGACAATTTCCCCATTAATCAGCTCGACTTGTCGTTCGTCTAGAATTCCAGTAGCGACCATTTTATGATAGTCTTCAAGCGTCCATTTGGCGGTTGTTAGTATCATGACGATTCGCTCCGAAGTTGACACGAGCTTAAGACCCACAAAACTTTGTGCCCTTTGTGTTTTTGTGGTGAGATTTTGCCAAGCATCGCCATGAAGCGATTTGACTATTTGAGTTCAACAATACCGATCGAGGTGGGCAAGACCCACCCGACACAACTCTACGATCAATACTTGCGCTCTTGCGGCTCGAACCGATTAACGCATACCGGGCGATCGCGAATTTCGATCCCCGCTGCCGAATAATACGCCAGGGTATGCTTCAAAAAGCGATCGTCATTGCGTTGGGGATAATCCTCTCGATGGTGCGCTCCGCGACTTTCTTGGCGATCGCGCGCCGACTCTAAAATCATCCGTCCCACTACCATCAAATTCTGCAATTCCAACGCTTCAATAATTTCGGTGTTCCACAATTTATCCTTGTCGTCGAGATAAATATTCTCCGCTTGTTGCTCGATTTGCACCAACCGATCCAACCCGCGACCGATGAGTTCGTCGCTGCGAAACACGCCGCAATAGTCGGTCATGCAATCTTGAAACGCTTGTCGCACCCGATCGATCCGGTATTCGCCCGATCGCGCCAGTAACGAATCCACCCGATCGCGCGCCTCGTCCAGATAGCGGCGTTCGTCCACCGAGGGTAACTTGCGCTTTTGCACGTAACGGGCGATCGCGGCGCCGGTGCGCTTGCCATATACCACGCATTCGAGTAAGGAATTACTCCCCAAACGATTCGCCCCGTGAACCGACACGCACGCCGATTCCCCGGCTGCGAAGAATCCTTCCACCAAGCCATCCGCACTGCTGCGTACCCGTCCGTCTGTATCCACCGGAATTCCGCCCATGGAATAGTGCGCCGTCGGACGTACTGGAATCGGTTCGCGAATGGCATCGATTCCCAACAAGCGGTGGGCTTCCTCCCAACAAAACGGGATGCGACTCATAATCTTATCCCGTCCCATGTGGCGCAAGTCGAGGTGAACGCACGCTCCCCCCGCACTCCCATCGGGCTGAATCCCCCGTCCGGCGCGGATTTCGCTGGCGATCGCCCTGGACGCAATATCGCGGGGAGCCAATTCCATTTTATTGGGGGCGTAGTTTGCCATAAACCGATCGCCCTCGCTATTCCTTAAATACGCCCCTTCGCCGCGCACCGCCTCGGAAATCAATACCCCCACCGGATACAACCCCGTCGGGTGAAACTGCACGAATTCCATATCTTCCAACGGAACCCCCGCCATCGCCGCCATCGCCAACCCGTCCCCGGTCGAAGCAAAATCGTTGGAGGTGGTATTGAACACGCGACCGTATCCCCCGGTGGCGAACATCACCGCTTTGGCGCGCACTACTTCAATGCGACTGTCGAGCAAGCGATACATCACGACGCCTTTGGCTTCTCCGTCTTCGAGAATCAGCCGCATCACGTACCACTCGTCATAAACCCGAATCCCGTAGCGGCGCAGGTTATTGACCAACTCGTGCAAAATGGCGTGACCGGTTTTATCCGCCGCGTAGCAGGTGCGCTTGTGGGAATGTCCGCCAAAGGCGCGCTGGGCAATGCGTCCGTCCTCCAGGCGAGAAAACAACACTCCCATGTGTTCCAAATCGACAACCACCTCGGGAGCTTCCCGAGCCAAAATTTCGACGGCATCTTGATCGGCGAGATAGTCGGATCCCTTGACCGTATCGAAGGCGTGAGCTTCCCAACTGTCTTCGGAATCTACATTTTTCAGCGTCGCCGCAATTCCCCCCTGCGCCGCCACCGAGTGCGATCGAATCGGATGGGTTTTGGCAACGACCGCCACGTCGAGATTGGCATCGGTGCGGGCAATTTCTACCGCCGCGCGACATCCGGCTAATCCACCGCCGACAATAATGACATCGTGTTCGAGCATCTTTATCAACTGAAGTGAGACGAATACTGCTGCTTCTATCGTGAAGCGATCGCCACGGAGCAATGTCATGAGATCGCGATTTTCAACGAAACTCGGGGGACAGGGGACAGGGACAATTTCCCCATCTCCCTATCCCCCCATCTCCTTTACCCCGTCGCACCAGCGGGATTTTGACCGGAACGACTGCCCGCCGCTACGGGTTTGCGCTTGTTTTCCTCCGGTTCGATCGCCCTGACTTCAATATGGTTGAGCAAGGTGGTCACGAAAGCGAATAATAAGAATGGCAGGGAGACCACCAAGATCAGACCGACGGTAACGAAGGCGTAAACTTGACGGGTGCTGCTCCACAGGGCGATCGCAGAGGCGAGGCTGAGGAAGATGACGATCAGCCAAATCACGATTTGACCGTAAATATCTCCAAAGGAGAGGGTGCAAGCGAGACGATATTTTTGCGGTGCGTCCATAGGAATCCTTGTTATAGTGTGTTTGTTGACAGCTCCCCGCTCGATGCGAGACGGAAATTTAGGAGACTTGACATACTCTCAAGATTATGGCTGGAGTACGGTGCGATTCTTTGATAGTTTCTAGTTTACTGGCGATCGCGCCCCTCTCATCTCGATTTCATGCTAGAGGCAGACCGCCTCGGATAATTGTTTAAATTTTGTTAAATTTCGCGATCGGATCGGCGGGGAAATTCAAAATTTTGTTGCTCTGGGAATGCCACGGTCGGCAACTGGCATTCCTAAAGGCTGGAATCTCCCGCTCCTAGCCCGTTTTGACCGCCACAACCGTCCCCGGTCGCCACCGCCTTTACAATCGATCGCGATCGCCGGGGTATTCTATCTCTCATTCCGGCTCGGAGGTGTTAGAATGATGTCCGAGACTTAGAGATCGGTGGCAACGTTTGTTTTCAAGACAGGTTTTGGTTTTTTCCATCCAGTTTCGACAGGCTGCTCTCCCAGATCCTTGGCTCTCTACACGATACGCTTTGATTGAGGAAAACATCACTCCATGTCTATCTATGTCGGCAATCTCAACTATGCCGTAACCTCAGAAGATTTAACCGAAGTATTTGCCGAATACGGTACCGTTAAGCGGGTTCACGTTCCAACCGATCGCGAAACGGGTCGCATGCGCGGGTTTGCTTTTGTCGAACTGGAGACCGAAGCAGAAGAAGATTCTGCAATCTCCGATCTCGACGGTGCTAATTGGATGGGTCGCGACATTAAAGTTAACAAGGCTCGTCCTCGCGAAAAGCGTAACTCCTTTGGCGGAGGCGGCGGTCGCAGAAACAGTCGTTTCTAGGCATTAATGCTCAACTGAGATAAGTCCAGATTTGGGGAGTGAACTGTAACGGGGAACTCCCCATCTGTTTTTTTGACCGTTTTTTTCAACCGAGAGCCTCATGATTGCAGCCCGTCGCGGGACTTCGTAAGCGAATCAGACTTGAAACTAGACGAATAATCGATCCATCTGCGCGACAATTGCGCCTTCATCTTCCTTAGATTACGATCTAGTGAATTGCAGCTTTGACTCGAGCTTGTCAACCCGCGCGATCGCGAGGGGATTGCTCCGGTCGGGTTGCCACTTCTTTGAAGGTTAAGATCGTGAAACCCGTGTCTATAGCGTTGGCAATTGTTGCAACGATCGCTCCATTTAAACCCGCGATTGCCTTACCAATCTCATTGGATGATACTCGGACTGAGTTCGAGTTTTGGATCGATCGCGATCGCGCCACTGTTCCGCCCGACCCCGAAACCCTATCGCCACCGCCTTTTCCACCTGCTCCCCCTGCCATGTCGCCGCCAGCTCCGAGACCCTCTAGAGAAGGGTTTGAAAGGTTCACGCCCCCCGATCGCGGCAAACCGGGTCGCTTAGAAGGGGGGGGAACTCGCGTGCAAGAGGACGATCCCAGCGACGTCGAGACAACCGAGTGACGGATCTAGAGCGTTTGCCAGGTGAGCTGTTGCCTTCCTCCACTGAGTTGTAGCGCACGTCACGAAAACGGCTCTAGTCCTTTAACTCAGGTTGCTGCAATTGAGATCGAGTTAAAATAAATTGATTGTAAAGTTATAGAGTTTAACGCAAAATCGTAACAATTTTCAGCAACAAATTGTCTGTTCGATATAAAATTTTCATGATATAAATTTTAAAATCGGCAGGATAAGAGAAAATAGGCTTCCCTGCTTTTTTGTCCCCATTCGCTCGTGCGGGATATTTTAGCCATTGTTACGGTTCGTTATCGAATTCACGATCGATGCTTCTCTCTCGAAATCGCGATCGCCGATCCTCCCGAGGGGATGCTCTAGGTGGATGGTGCGCACCCATCAAGATTGCCTGAACGATTTAGAGCGAATTCGATGGGGCGATCGCCCCCAATGTCCCTATTGCGGTTCGACCCGAGCCACCCCTATTAAAACCGAATCGCGCTATCACTGCAATACCTGCTTTACCTCCTACAGCGTCACCGTCGGAACCCTGTTTCACAAAACCCACGTCGGGTTGCACAAGTGGTTCGTCGCGATCGCCCTAGTTTTTACCTCCACCCATCGCATCAGCGTCCGCCAGCTTGCTGGGAAAATTAATGTTAATAAAAACACCGCCGCCTCGTCGCATTCACCAAGCTTCCCAAGAAGACTCCCAAAGGGCGATCTTGCAATCAATCCTGAAGCTCCAAGGTTTTGCGATCGAGCTAATCGTTAATCGGTTAAAGGAAAGTCAATAAAGTAGCGATTAACGAGAGAAACAGTAAAGTCGGCCAGTACATTAACTTGGGAATTAAGTTATCTTGATAGCGCAAAAAGGGTAACTTAAATTTAGAAGTAATTAAGAGGGCGTTAATCGCCACCAGCAAGATAACAACATACAAAACAAAATAAAAAGACTCGATGTAAATAATTCCAGCGGTGGCGATGCTGCTTCGCAAGTTAATTTGATCGAGGAGCAGAATAAAAATGAACGCGCCCGACGACGAAATTGCGCCCGATGCGCTAAATCCCAAACTCTTTTTGCGATCGGTATGATAGGTGGCAATAAAGATCGCTGCAAACAGCAAGATCGACACCACCAACAGGCGCATGATATAGGAAATAAAGATCGTGACAAAATCCCGTTGCAGCAGGAGCGTAAAGTACAGTTCCGGATCGGTCTGCTGGTTGAGGTAACCCTGAATGCCAAAATTCGTATTGTAGCTATTCAATCGGTAACTGAAATAGCTTTTGACTAACTGTTGCCCTTGCAACACGAAGTCCTTCTCAATACCGGGAAGCAGTGTCGGCGAAATCGTATCGTAGGCTGCTAAATCGGGCACGAGAATAATATTCCCAGAAAAATCCTCGTGCCACATGCGAATCCAAGGATCATTCACGTCAAACGGATATTTGGAATAATCAAACGGCTGGCGTAGCTTCGTTTCAAAATAC
>CAYQUF010000002.1:14167-62767 GCA_964420595.1 uncultured bacterium | reverse complement strand
CGACCAGCATCGTCTCGCGCGCTTCTCCGAAGTAAGGTTCGATCCAAGTAGAACCTTGTTCTAGGGGAAGTCGATACCAATCGGAGTTGGTATAGTCGTAACTCTCCTCAACTTGCTGGCGCACGATCGCGCCATTTTTGCGCGCGTACACGGGGGCGTACAGTCGTTTTTGCGGATCGAAACCATAGGGCACGTAACTCGCCACGAGCGAGAAAAGATGCGGGTTTTGCTGCATTTCTTGCTGTAGGCGATCGCCGAGGGCTTTATCCTTGAGGCGACCGGTACTGAGATCCGTGGCAATGTCGCTTGCAGTTTCGCTGAGTTGGCGTAACTGGCGATCGACTTCCCGTGCTGCTCGAACGGTTTCGCTTCTCGCCTGTTGTTTGGCATTCGCGATCGCCTGGGTGCGTTCGTCCCAGTACGAGGCGACCGAGATCGCCGTTGCCAGCAAACTGACAATACAGCCCACCAATGCTCCGTAAATGACTCGATTGGATTGGTAGTGCCCTTGATGGGATTGTAATTTTGGCGCGATCGTCACCTTCGATCCAAACCTCTACGTACGAGTCTTTCCTAAGTGAATGAGGGACACGCTCGGGTTGCCTGTTGCCCGTTGCCTTCCTCAACCGAGGTGTCCCCCACTGGACTAACCACTGCTCTAACGATCTCGATTGCCGCGATCCGGCGTAATGGGGGCACCGGGAGGAGAAAACTCGTTCCCATCTGCTTTATCGCCGCGAGTGCGGGGGGACATCGGGGCACCGGGAGGCGACAGGCGACGGGCTTCGGGAGCGTCTTCCTCCTCGGTTTCCACGGGTGCGCCAGGGGGCGAGAACCGGTTGCCACCGGTCGGTTGCGTCCCTCGCGATCGCGATGCGGGAGCTTCCCAACTGCGGCTGGGGGTCGAAGGGATACTCTCGGTGGAGTCCGTGGCGGTCGGTGGCGTGGAGATGGGGGATTGGGCGACCGGACCGGGCGGGTTGACCAAGGAGTCGAATTTTTGTTGTTCTTCCTGCTCTTCCTGCTTTTGCATTTTCTCGCGCAGCAGGGCGCTGTATGCCTGTACGTCTTGCTGGATCGTCTGTTCGATGCGATTGGCAAAGGTCGTGTATGCCTGAGCGTGGCTGGCGGCGGTTTTGTAGGGACCGCTCAATTGGAAAAATTGCCACCCTTCGGTTTTCAGCTCCTCAGCCGTTTTGCGATATTGATTCCAGCGATCGCCGTAGTGAAAAAACTCGTCCACCGCCGCACTAATCGCCACCAGTTGGCTCAATCCAAACGTCGCCCAACCGAGATAGGCTCGAGTTCTGTTGTCGTTGATGTTCAGGCTGACCAATGCCGGAATTACCACCCCGCCGACAATCGTCATCAGGCGCAGGCGAAAGTACCATTTCTGCGACTTTTCTGACTTACCTTCGAGCCACAAGACCTGATCGAGCCAGCGCGATTTCATAAACCGCTTTTGCAAGTCAGACATATCGAGGCGATCGATCAACTCGCCCATTTCTTGCTTTAATTGTTGGCGATAGCTTTTTTTCGGTGCCATGATGCGCTCCTTGGTACGATCTCAACTTCGCGGTTCCGTGCCCGGTGAATTCTCAAAACAATCTGGCAATCAGCGAGCCATGCCTAACGGAGTTGAGACGGGTAGATGCCGGGGATGCCCGAACCGAGCCGATCGCGCAGGCGGGGCGGCGGTCGGTTGTTATCGACAGGGACTGTCAAAATTTTAAAGGGCACCGGGATTATATCAAATCACTGCAATGTTAATTGCTTGGCGATCGCAAGACATCTTAACAATTAACCGTCGCGCGATCGCCCTTTGATGAGATGAAGAATTCCCCCTTCCGGGTTTAAAAAAGATCGTCCAAAATCTTAAAAATAGAATCGTCCGGCGTCACTATCGCTAACTGGGACACTAAGATCTCGGCGAGAAGGGCGACGTTGCCAGGAGTTGGTGAATGGTACGTTCCAAGACTTTCAAGTCATCGCGCAAATCGATCGCCCGGATCGATCCCGAGGCAATTAACGGTCGGGCGCGATCGTCACTGGTTTCGCCGCGCAACCCCGCCGCCAGCTTGTCCGCCGTTCGTCCGCTCCCTGCTAGCACCAGGGTCGTCCGTCGAGCTTCCACGCTGCACCGCACGTCTTGCCACGTTACTTCTCCGCCATTAATGGCTAAGGTAACCGATGGCGCGTTCCCTGCTAGTACGGTTGCCGTTTGCGCCAGCCAGGGCGATTCGTCTCCCCAATTGGAGCCGGGAACTAAGATAAAATGCGAGTGGTGGGGTTCGAGGGGAGCAGCATCGGGGTTGGAAGCAGAGCCGTCCGGTAAGACGACCGTTCCCGCCGCCGCTACCCCCACCAAGGGAAAGGAAGCGCCGTGGCGATCGCGCGCTTGACCCATCAACTGCATGATCCCCGCATCGGTTCCCCCGTCCACCACCGTCAGTCCGAGGATTTGAGCCAGGGGCGCGAGCATTTCGGTAAAAATTTGTTGCAAGCGGATGTAATCGGGGGGGCTAATTTTGCTGGCACCGCCGACTAAGACGAGAGTCGGTCGCGCCGTCGCTAAACCGAGACTGGCGATCGCGTCGGCGAGTTCTTGCCACTGTTCGACTCGAACGGCACGAGCCGGACATCCATCGCTCAAACTAAACTGGTAGGGACTTGGCATGGCGAAGTGAAGTGAAACGAAAAAAAATGATTGTTCTAGCTTATCGACTTTGCGATCGCGACGAAAACCGATAAAACACGGATTGTAGAGCCGTTGTTAGCGACGTGCGGTACGAGGAAGGCAACAGGCAACAGTACCGCCCTATCTCCCTATCCCCCCATTCCCTTCCCTTGAAATCCCCGAAACCTGCGGGGATAAGTTAGGCTAAGTATTGAGAGAATGCCGGAGTGTTACGAGGCAGCAGGCAAAAGGCAGTACTGATGATGAAAGGTTCTTGGATGCAACCCCGCACAGCAGAAACGTCGGCTCGCAATGGAATCGCGCGATCGCGATCGGCACACCTTCCTTCCCCCAACGGAACGTCTGCCCCATCTCGCCGTCGTTCGGGTCGCAACTTTTGGTCTGCTCTGGTTGCAGGATGCCTGATGGCGGGTGGCGTGATGCTTGGAACCCCGGCTTTAGCCGAAGCCGACCGAGAATCCCTCAGTTATGGCGAATTGCTGCAAAAAATCGAGCAGGGGGAAGTGCAGCGAGTCAACATCGATCCGGCTCAAAATGTCGCTCGCGTCACCCTCAAAGATGCCGAACCCAACCAAGCTCCCTACGAGGTGAGGTTGTTTCAGGACAATCGAGAACTGATCGAAACCCTCCGAGAGAATCGCGATCGCGTCGTGTTCGAGAGCAACCCTTCAGCCGATCGCGGTGCCGTGTTCGGCACCCTCGCTAACGTGATGCTGATCGCCATTTTAATCGGCGGGTTTATTTTAATCGTGCGGCGATCCACTCAAGCGGGCAGCCAAGCGATGAACTTCGGCAAGTCGAAGGCTCGGTTCCAAATGGAAGCCAAAACCGGCGTGCAGTTTGAAGATGTGGCGGGGATCGAGGAAGCCAAGGAAGAATTGCAAGAAGTGGTCAGCTTTTTAAAACAGCCCGAACGCTTCACCGCCGTCGGGGCGAAAATTCCCAAAGGCGTGCTGCTGGTGGGATCGCCGGGAACTGGGAAAACCCTGTTGGCAAAAGCGATCGCCGGGGAAGCCGGAGTGCCGTTTTTCAGTATCTCCGGTTCCGAATTCGTCGAGATGTTTGTCGGCGTCGGGGCGTCGCGGGTGCGGGATCTGTTTCGCAAAGCCAAGGACAACGCCCCCTGTATTATCTTTATCGACGAAATCGACGCAGTCGGACGCCAACGGGGAGCTGGCGTCGGCGGTGGAAACGACGAGCGGGAACAAACCCTCAACCAATTGCTCACCGAAATGGACGGGTTTGAGGGCAATACCGGCGTGATTATCATCGCCGCCACCAACCGCCCCGACGTCCTCGATTACGCCCTGTTGCGCCCCGGACGGTTCGATCGCCAAGTGACGGTCGATTTGCCCAGCTACAAGGGACGATTGGGCATTTTGCAAGTTCACGCTCGCAATAAGAAGCTGTCTACTGAAGTGTCCCTCGAAGCGATCGCCCGCCGCACCCCCGGCTTTTCCGGTGCCGATTTGGCGAACTTGCTCAACGAAGCCGCCATTTTGACCGCCCGCCGCCGCAAAGAGGCGATTACCCCCGACGAAATTGACGGGGCGATCGATCGGATCACCGTCGGGTTGACCCTCGCACCGCTGCTCGATAGCAAGAAGAAACGGCTGATTGCCTATCACGAAGCCGGTCACGCCTTGCTGATGACCCTGCTGAAACACTCCGACCCGCTCAATAAGGTCACGATCATTCCGCGTTCCGGTGGCGTCGGCGGTTTCGCCCAATCCACCTTCGACGAAGAAACGGTCGATAGCGGCTTGTACACGCGCGGTTGGTTGCTCGATCGCATTACCATTGCCCTCGGCGGTCGCGCGGCGGAGGAAGAGGTGTTCGGCGACGCAGAAACCACCATTGGTGCGAGCAACGACTTGCAAATGGTGTCCAACCTGGCGCGGGAAATGGTCACCCGCTACGGAATGTCCGACCTCGGTCCCTTTGCGCTGGAAAGTCAGAATAACGAAGTGTTCCTGGGACGGGATTTAATGTCGCGATCGGAATATTCCGAACAGGTCGCCACTAAAGTGGATCGCCAAGTTCGAGAAATTGCCGAACGCTGCTATGCCAAGGCGCGTCAAATCATGCGGGAACACCGCGACCTGCTCGATCTGGTGGTGGATATTCTCATCGAGCGAGAAACGATTGAGGGAGAGGAGTTCCGCCAGCTCGTTGCCGAGTACGCGCAATTACCCGAACGCCAGTTAACGCCTACGTCTTCGGGATCGTAACTAGGGCAAGAGGGCGAGAAACCCAACCCCGACGGGCGGTTCGAGACCGCCCCTACCACCCTATCTTCCCTGCATTGCCTGCTGTTCGGAATACATCGCCCGCAGCACCAATGCCGGATCGATCCATTGGCTATCGTATTTCAATCCCCAGTGCAGGTGGGGTCCGGTGGTGCGACCGGTCATGCCCACGCGACCGATTCTCTCGCCAGACTGCACGGTTTGACCTTCCCAAATTTGCAATCCGCCACTGCGATCGATAAAGTAGCGGCGATCGCCTTTGGTTTCGACTCGACCTTGCATGTGACAGTAGACGTGTTCCCAATTGCCCGACTGAATCACCAAGCCAATGCCGCAACGTCCGTCTGAGATAACTGCAACGACTTTACCGCCCCACCAGTTGCGCACGTAGCTTCCCTGGGGAGCGACAAAATCCAAGCCGTAATGAAATTCGCTGCTATATCCGCCGGTTGCCGATCGTCGGTAGCCAAAGGGAGACGAATAACCTTGGAAATTTTCGACGGGAAAGGACGCTCCCTGCCAATTCGCGCCCATTACCGGCGATCTTGTGGCGATTTGTTGCGCTCGGGCGTTATCGAACTGCGATGGCGCGCTCAGGATGGCGATCGAACTCAAGCTCGTCAGCAAGAAGAGGCTGCTCAACCGCCGCCAGCGTCGTCCGGTCAAGCGAGAAATAGGCGATCGTTTCATACTCGGTTCCTCATCAATGGAAAGGCGATCGACGCAATAGTAATGAGTATCTTAACCGAGCTGGAAAGCCTTTGGCGATAGCGAAACGTCGAAATTGGTCACCGGTCTCTCGACCGGAGAAGTTAGAGGACGGTCGAGGTCGCTCCGAGTGCGAGTTGAGGCTCGCCCCGCGATCGATCGGCTGACGGTTCGCGAGCGTCTGCCCGTCGGCGTGTTTAACCGACGATTAAAAAATTGTCCAATCTTATTGTTCGGTGCAAACGGACGGCAAAGAAATCTTTTCTTTAAAATAATCGAAGAATAAACGGATAACGGTAGGGAGAATCTGGATTATCTAAGATTTGAACAATCGCAAAAATAGGCATAATGATACTGAAAGCTACTAAAATCAGCAACAGAGGAAGCCCAATTAATAATAAAGACAATAAACCAAATATAATTCCAAGGATATACAAATTGATGTGAAAATTAAGCGATTCTTTTGCATTCGCTTTCACGACCGAATCTTGAGTAAACGCCCAAATCAGAATCGGGATCCCCAGAGAGACAATAGTCGAGCTAAAGAAAATCGCACCGTGGGATAGGGCGGAAAACAGTTTGCGTTGAGTGGACTCATCCATCGTCGGTTCACCAACTCCATTGCTTGATGTCCCGATAATAGGCGATCGCCCCTGGAATTGCCATCCTCCCATTGTACGATATGGCACTTAGCGCGAATGGGGAAATGGCGGAAGCCGTCGCAGTGCGTGGCGGTTGCGGGGAATGACGTCGCTTTCGCGGAATTGGTAGAGATTCGGCTGTTCCGCTAATTTCGTTCCCCGTGCTTCAATAAACGATCGCTCCGCATGGTCGCCAGCAATCGCAATTGCAGTTACGATTCCCTCCGATTCCGCACCACCGGGGTCGAAGTAGAGCGCAGTCACCGTAACCTTTGGCGCTCTCTCGTTTGGCGCGATTTGGAGTTCGATGTTGAGGCGCGGGTACGTGTCGGCGTCCATTTTCAGTAACCTCAATCGTACTTTTATATTAAATGGTTTGAGCGATCGAGGCAATCCCAACCTCATAATTCGTTACGATTTTTCCTCCTTCGGTTTCGGTGGATGTTGCTGCAACGCCTTGTGCAAATATTGTCCCGTATACGAATGAGACAGCGCCGCCACTTCTTCCGGCGTTCCCGCTGCGATGACTTCCCCACCTCGGTCGCCACCTTCAGGACCCAAATCGACAATCCAATCGGCGCAACGAATCACGTCTAAATTGTGTTCGATGACTAAAATTGAATTCCCCTTATCCACCAAACGCTGCAATACATTTAACAATTGGTGAATGTCGTAAAACGACAGTCCTGTGGTCGGTTCGTCAATCAAATACAGTGTTTTTCCCGTGGCGCGACGAGACAATTCGGTCGCCAATTTTACCCGTTGCGCCTCTCCTCCCGATAGCGTTGGTGCGGGTTGTCCTAAATGGATGTAACCCAGTCCCACATCGACTAAAGTTTGGAGGCGATTGCGCGCGCGGGGAATATTTTTAAACAGTTCCAAGGTTTCTTCCACGGTCATGTTTAAGACCTCGGAAATGGAATATCCTTTGTATTTCACTTGCAAGGTTTCGCGGTTGTATCGCGCGCCTTTACAAACGTCGCATTGAACGTAAACGTCCGGGAGAAAGTTCATCGAAATTACGTTCACTCCCTGTCCCCCGCAAGCTTCGCAGCGTCCGCCTTTGACGTTAAACGAAAATCGTCCCGGTTTGTATCCCCTGGCTTTGGCTTCAATGGTTTCGGCGAATAAATTGCGAATCACGTCAAATACGCCGGTATAGGTCGCGGGGTTGGAACGGGGAGTGCGACCGATGGGAGATTGGTCGATGACGATAACTTTATCGACGGCGTCTTTAACGGTTTTGGATCGCGACGATTTGAGCGCGCCGAGTTGCTTTGGAAAGGGGATGCGTTTGGTGATGTGGTGTTGTAAGGCGGGATAGAGTAATTCGTTGATAAGTGTCGATTTTCCCGACCCCGAAACGCCAGTGATACAGACTAATTTTCCTAACGGAATTTCAACATCGATGTGGTTCAAGTTGTTACAATAAGCATCTTGAATCAGGAGCGATCGCCCGTTTCCTTTGCGCCGACTTCCGGGAGTTTCAATGATGCGCCGTCCCGACAGGTATGCGCCGGTTAAAGATTGTTCGGCTTGCAACAGGGTTTCGACGTTTCCCTGCGCGACAATATCCCCGCCATGCACTCCCGCTCCGGGACCGATATCGACAATGTAGTCGGCGGTACGGATGGTTTCTTCGTCGTGTTCGACTACGATTAAAGTATTGCCTAAATCGCGTAATTTGGTTAGCGTGCGCAACAGGCGATCGTTATCCCGCTGGTGCAATCCGATACTCGGTTCGTCGAGAACGTAGAGAACTCCGGTCAATCCCGAACCAATTTGAGTGGCGAGGCGAATCCGTTGTGCTTCTCCTCCCGAGAGGGTCATGGCGGGACGGTTTAAAGTCAGGTAATCGAGTCCGACATCGAGCAGGAATTGCAGGCGCGAACGGATTTCTCGCAAGACCAATTCGGCAATTTTCGCTTGGCGATCGCTCAGCTTTAAAGTCTCCACTCGTCCCAAACAATCGCGCACCGACACTCCGGTCAAATCGGTTATATTGTATTGTCCGACTCGCACCGATAGAGATTCCGGTTTTAAACGCTGTCCGCTACAAGTCTGACAGGGTTGGTTGACGAGAAATTGTTCTAATTTGTCTTTTTGAGATTCCGAGGTCGAATCGCGATACTGGCGCTCCAACATGGGGATAATTCCGGCGAAGTGGCGGTGGTAACCTCGGGGTTGGCGATAGCGGGAATCGGTTTCGATCCAAATGGGTTCGTCGGAGCCGTATAACAGGACGTGTTGCTGTTGGTCGGTTAACGCTTCCCACGGGGTATTGATGTCGAATCCGTAGGCTTGCGCGACGCTAAATAATAAGGAGAGATAGTAGGTGTTATCTTTTTGCGACCAAGGCGCGATCGCGCTGTACAAGGGTGCTTTGGTATCCGGAACGATCGCCTCGGGTGCAAAGGTGCGTAAATTGCCCAATCCGTGACAGTCGGGACACGCGCCGTAGGGAGAATTAAATGAGAACAATCGCGGCGAAAGTTCTTCCATGACCGCGCCGTGTTCTGTACAGGCGAAGTTCTCGGAAAAAACGATTTCGCGGGGATGTTCGCTGTCTAACACTTGAATGACGGCGATACCGTTGGCGTGTTTTAATCCGGTAGACAGGGAGTCGGCGAGGCGTTCTTCAATGCCGTCTTTTTTAATCAGTCGGTCTACGACAATTTCGATGGTATGGGTAAAGTTTTTATCCAGTTCGAGATCGTCGGAGAGTTCCCGGACTTCGCCATCGATTCGTACCCGAACAAATCCTTGCGAGGTGAGGCTGGAGAGTAGTTTTTTATGGGTGCCTTTTTTCCCGCGCACTACGGGAGCGAGAATTTGAAATTTGGTGCGATCTGGCAATTCCATGACGCGATCGCACATTTCGTCGATGGTTTGCGGTGCAATGGAGCGATCGCAAATCGGACAGTGGGGTTCCCCTGCGCGTCCGAATAATAATCGAAAATAGTCATAAATTTCGGTCACCGTCCCAACCGTAGAGCGGGGATTGTGGGAGGTGGATTTTTGGTCGATGGAAATCGCCGGAGACAGTCCTTCAATGGCTTCGACATCCGGTTTGTCCAATTGTCCCAAAAATTGACGTGCATAGGCGCTGAGGGATTCGATGTAGCGACGCTGTCCCTCTGCGAAGATGGTATCGAATGCTAGCGAGGATTTTCCCGACCCGGAGACGCCAGTGAACACGATCAGGCGATCGCGCGGTAATTCTAGGTCGATATTCTTGAGATTGTGCTGTCTGGCTCCGCGAATGCGAATGCCGTCTCGCTGGTTCGGTGAGGTGCGAGTAACCTGATTTTCGGGGGTTTCGACGCTTTCGGACATGGATTCGACTCGATGCCAATGTTGCAAACCTTAATAATCTTAACGCTCCCTCGCGGTAACTGACAGGTGGATTGAGGGAAGGCAACAGAAGAGAACGGTAGTGGACTAACCGCACTCGAAATGTAGGTTGGGTTGACGAAGGAAACCCAACGAAAGCCTGGGTAATGTTGAGGTTTGTGCCTCAACCCGACCTACGGAAATATCCTATTTTAGCTGGGTCGATCCAGTCGGGTGTGTTGCGGTGTCAATCAATAACGCACTACTTAAGGGGATTGGCTGGCAGCGATCGCCTGTTGTAATGCCGTTTCTGCTTCAGTAAAATTAGGTTGAAGTTCTAATGCCTTTTGATAAGCCGCGATCGCCTCTTGATATCGTCCCAATTCGTACAGTGTATCGCCGAGTAATTTCCAGGTTCGCGTTTCCGTCGGTTGGAGTTGTAAGGCATTTTGATAGGCGGCGATCGCATCTTTATACCGCTGCAATTGATGCAAGGTTTTGCCGAACTGTTGCCAAGCTTGGAAGGAGTTGACATCGAAGTTCTCGATATACTTTTTTCCTTCATTTTGCCAATCTGTCGATAAGAGACTATTAAAATACTGACTCGGCACGCGATCGCTCATTTGTCGGTAAAGGCGTTCGATTGCTCGCTGTACGGGTATATTTTGAATGCCCCATTTTCCCCATTTAACTAAAACACCAGGATCGAGAAAAAGTGCGGTGACAATTGTAGCAACGATTGCAAAAACTGCCAACTTAAACACAAAAGCGATCGCTCGAAATGGGAAGAATACGAACCAGCGAATCAGGCTAAAAATTGGTCGAAAAAATCCCTTGACAAGCCGGGGCAACTTTTTATAGAATGCAAGTGTTAGAATGACGGCGATTCCCGTCACAAGTCCCGGTACGAGTCCCCAGACTTGAATCGCCAATCCGCCAATCCCGACAACGAGCAGCAGTTTTGGCAAGATTCGCTTCAGCAGCCGCCTGGTTTGTCGCAGCGACACCTTGAGCGTTTGTGCCGTTGGAAGCGGCGATGCACTCGGCGATCGCGTTAGTCCGGTTGCGGGTAATGGCGTTGGTGCGAGCAGAGGTTGAAGTGCTTCCAAGGCTTCCACCGCAGACGGATAGCGCAGGCGATGGTCGTAGCGCGTCATGTTATCAATCATGTTAGCCAATTGGGGATCGACCGTCACGCGATCGCGCCAGCGAATTTCCCCAGTTCTGGAATCTTCGGGGAGGCGATCGGGACTCAACCCAGTTAACGCTTGAATGGCAAGAATTCCCACTGCATAAACGTCGCTGCTCAACTGCGGTTTTCCCCTGGCTTGTTCGACCGGTAAATATCCCGGCGTCCCGATGCGAACCGTAGAGCGAACCGCACCGTGTGGCGTCAGCATTTGGGTGCCAATTTGCTTCACCGAACCAAAATCGATGAGTGCGATTTGACCGTTTGAGGCGCGACGAATTAAATTTTCTGGCTTAATATCGCGGTGAATAATGCGCTGCTGGTGGACGAATGCCAGAACGGTTAGAATTTGGTTCAATAAGGCGATCGCATAGGACTCGCTTAACGGTTTCCCCGGTTGAAATTCCCGCGCCAGATCGTGTCCTTCCACGAATTCCTCGACCAAATAAAACTCTCGATTTTCCTCAAAATGTGCCATCAATTGCGGGATTTGGGGATGGTGTCCGACGTGGTAGAGAACTCGAACTTCCGTCTCGAACAATCGCCGCGCCACCTGAAGCGTTTCGATATCCGTTGCGAGGGGTTGTAATTGTTTGACCACGCAAGCGGGATGTTCGGGAAGGTGGGTATCTTGTGCGAGATACGTTTGCGCGAAACCGCCACCACCGAGATGGCGAACGATGTGGTAGCGACTGGCGAGAATTTGTCCGATGGCGAGATGGGTTTGAGTCACATTAAAGATTTAAACCACAAAGACACAAAGAACACAAAGACATTTACAATCGATACTGTCGGTAAACGTCGCTCGCCACGCGATGCAAGAGCGAATGGCGATACACCAATGCCGGCATATCGTCAGCATAGCCGCCACCGATGACGCACGCAACGGGATATCCAGCCGCCACGCAGGTACTCAAAACTTGCATTTCGCGGCGAAAAATTCCGGTATCGGTCAGCGCTAATTTCCCCAAGCGATCGCCTGCGTGCGGATCGACCCCTGCATCGTACAATACCAAATCCGGCTGAATTTCCGCTAACAAATCCGGCAAATAATTTCCCAAGGTCTGCAAATATTCGTCATCTTCCATTCCCTCCGGGAGAGAAACATCGAGATCGCTTTGTTGCTTGCGTCCGGGAAAGTTAACGCCGCAGTGCATCGAGAACGTAAATACGCTCTTATCGCCTTGAAAAATAACTGCCGTTCCGTCCCCTTGATGGACATCTAAATCGACAATTAAAATTTGTTGCGCCAAGCCTAATTGTTGCACCACCCGCGCCGCAATTGCCAAATCGTTGAAAATACAAAATCCCGAGCCAAAATTGGGAAAGGCGTGATGGGTTCCGCCAACGGTATTGCACGCCAACCCGCATTCTAACGCCAATTGTGCCGTCAAAACCGTTCCACCCACCGCCATACGGGTTCGATTCGCCAATTCCGGAGTCCAGGGTAAGCCAATCCGCCGTTGAGCCTTGGGGTCGAGGGTTCCCTGACAGTACGCGGCGACGTAATCGGGGTGGTGAACCAACTCGATCCATCCCTGCGGTGGCGGTTGGGGGACGTGAATTTGCGACGGACGGACGATTTCATCGGCTAAGAGGCGATCGTACAATTGTCCGAATTTTGCCATCGGGAAGCGGTGACCTGGCGGTAGCGGTGCGACGTAGTCGGGATGGCGAACGACGGGTAAGTCCATATCAAACCGGAGAGAACGAGCAATAACTGCCGATAAATAGGATAATCAATTCCCAACTGGCAGTGTAAGCTGAAACAAGAACGCCTGTGTGGATCGAATTGGACTATGGAACCGAAAATCGTCTGGGAATACGGTAGCCATCACCCCGAAAATGGCAATAATCTCGATGCTATCCGTCAATGGTGGCAAAAACTGCAAGGACAAGAAGTGACTTGGCGACAGCGATTGTTGACGGGAGATAAGAGTCCGGAAGATCTCGATTGGGATCCGCAACGATTTGACGAAACGTTTGCGATTCAAAAGACTGACTTGCGCGGAATTACGTTGTATTGGACGCAACCGCAAGACGATCGCGAACGCAATACTACGGCTCGCAAGTTGGAACTGGATCGCCTGCGCCAGCAACTGTTTATTTATCCCCAATCGCAACACCAACTTGTTATTCGGGTAGCCGTTCCGCAAGTTGAATATCAAACCATTGAGTTAGACAATCCCGAAGTTGCTTGCGTGACGAGTGAGGGTCATGCGATCGCGATCTTTCGAGATGAAACGCAACAGTTGGAAATTAAAGTGAAGTTATCTCCCGAGCGGGTGAAGCAATTGAAGCAAGCGTTATAAGATATAGGAATATTAGGGAGGCGGTTTGCGCGATCGCCTCTTTACCAATTCGCAATCTGAATCACTCCCCAATTTCCATCGGTTAACCAATCCGGATCGAGGTTATTCAACCGTTCTGGCTGTCCGGGTTCGAGTCCCATGGCGACTTCGGATTTCAGGGTGCGCAACATCACCAGTGGCGCGGGAAAATAACTAACAATGTCCGAGAGTGGCGTGGTAAAATCCCAGTGGCGATCGCCGTTGAGTCGCCGATAATTGGCGTCGCCTTTAATAATAGCTAAGTCGGCGTTTGCGAGGTCGGTTTTAAGTGCGTCTGGCATTTCCCAAAAGGCGAGGGGAGAATTCCAGAAAAAGTTATCGCGCAAAATCAACCGATCGCGATCGCGCCATTGTTGCAATCGCGTCCCCAGAGAGCGGACGGCGTTATCGTTTTGACTGACTAAGAATTCAATCGTTTGCGCCACATCTACCACCGTTCCATCGGAGACAAAGGTGGGATGAGATTTCAGGTGTAAATTAACTGTTTCCGCGATATCGTTCCCCAGTACAAAGTCCGCGAAACACAGGTCGCAAATGACTTCAAAGCCAGCATTATCGGCAACGACATCAATGCGTTTATTGTACCATTCCTCCAGGCGATCGGCAATTGGCGGCGTGGCATCGACGAGCAAGCGATCGCGTTGTCGGTCGATTTCAATTCCAGAGCGATCGCCTTCTTCAGCAGACCACAAACTCAGATCGACCCGATTCCCCCATAAAGCAAAATAGCACAGAATTATTAATTCTTGGCGATCGCGTTTGCCAAAAGCACGATCCACCGATGCAGCCAGAGAGTGAATCGAGTGCATCGACCCTTGCAATCCCTGTTGTTTCTGATACGCAAACGGGTCGATACCCTGCCATTCTCCCGGTTCAAAATAACGAGTCGCTTCCAAAATTCGACGATAAAAATACGCCTCTCCGAAATACCAAGGAATCTCCAACCAGCGACAGCCGAGAAAAGGCATTAAATAGCGTTCCCAAGACTCGATATCCGGTGCGTTGGTATCTCGAAGCGATCGCACTTTTCCGTTTGGAATTTCTGCCGCCAATTGGTGTAAATTTTCGACAATATCCGGCGAAAACTGGTTTTCTGTTGGCAATCGCCGACACAGGTTGGGAAGTCGTTCGGTTAAAGTATAGTGCGCGAACGATCCGGGTTTGGACATCATCAGGGGGTCGGGAAGGGGAAGTCGCGGAGATTGAGGTGGCTGCATGGGGTTGCGAGGGGATCGGTTTGCTATCGATCTAGCGTAGAATAAATGGGGGAGAAAGCAAAGGGCGATCGGGTTGATATCGCGTTAAAATTGAATTAATTCGCAGATTGACTATAATTTCGACCGACATCTAACAATTTCAAGCATTGGTTTAATCCTTGCCGTTATTTCAGTTTTAAATAATTATGGTTTTAGCCAACCAGCCAATGACGCTGAACCAGTTTCTCGCCTTTGACGACGGGACAGAAACGCTTTACGAACTCGAAGATGGGACATTATTGCCAATGCCACCGGAGAGCGAACTCAACCGACGAATTGCGATGATGTTGCTCGTATTTTTCTGGCAACAGGGGATTCCCAGCGAACGGTTGACGATGAAGACAGAAATCGCCATTTCCGGGTCGCGTTCGACGGTTCGCCTCCCCGATTTAACGATCCTTTCTGAAGAACTCGCGATGGCGTTGGAGGGAGCCAGTCGTTCGACAGTTTTGTTAGATATGCCACCGCCGGATTTAGTAGTGGAAGTGGTTTCTCCGGGAAAAGAAAATGAGGATCGGGACTATCGTTACAAGCGATCGGAATATGGCGCGCGTCGAATTCCCGAGTATTGGATTGTCGATCCAATTGCGCAGAAAGTGAGCGTGTTGGAATTAGTCAATGGATTTTATGAGGTTATGGAATATGAAGGCAATCGCGGCATCGTTTCGTCGTTATTGGGAACGCTATCTTTGACAGCGTCGCAGGTTTTGCGTGGGGAGGAAACGTGAGGGGTAACTAAAGAATCACAATCGCGATAAAAAAATATAAAATTTTTATAAAATTAACTCGATATTCTTACATAGATTCAAGCTTTAGGCTAAAATTGCTGTGCAAGTATTCTTCAACTACTACTTGCTTAGCTTAAAAGTTTCTCTGAGTAAATGCCATTATGTATAAAAATTTAACAAAATCAATTTCATTTAACAAAAATATAAATAAATTTATAATAACTGGTGGGTCAAGATTAGTAAAAGTAACTTTAGTCTGCCTTTTTTGTTTCTTTTCATTTAGCTTGTATCAACCACTCGTTCAAAAAGTATAACGATGCTATTCAGGATTTCAAGAAGTATCTAAAAGTAACAGAAGAACCCGATCGGTATACCTATCTTTATCTGGGAAAAGCTTTCTATAAGCTTTCTATAAGTTGAATAAATATCGCGATGCTCTGCAATATTTAAATCTAGCAATTCAAATAGATAGCGATTATTGTGATGCTTACTATAATCGAGGTATTTTTTATTTAAAATTAAATAGAAATAAAGAGGGTTTTCAAGATTTAACGACGGCAGACAGTCTCTATAAAGAAAGCGGAGGATTCTGGCGGGTTTGGCTAAAACTGCTCGTCCAACCACGCTTCAACCTCTTCGAGGCGATTGAAATCGAAGACAATCTCGCCTAATTCTTCCAATTGACCCAGAGATAAGGTTTGCAAGCGTTGTCGAAATTGTGGGTCAACCTCGCCAAAACGCCGATTGACCAGACGCACGACAAATTTAATCGCTTCTTCAGCTCGTCCTTCAGCTCGTCCTTCAGCTTGTCCTTCAGCTCGTCCTTCAGCTCGTCCTTCCTGTAAAATCTGTTGATACCAAGGTGACTCTCGCAAGACAGCCATATCCCACCTCATAATTTGTTGAATCAGAGGAATTTCGAACACGAACCCGGCAAAAAATGCCAGAAGGGGTTCCAACTCATTTAACCGCGCATCCGCACGTAACGTCTGTAACGCCTGACGGACAACTGGTTCGGAATCCCCTCCCTTCAATATTGGCACAAAGGGCAGCAAAGCGGGGAGGGGTTGGCGAAACACCAACTCCGCTTCGATTTCCCACAAATTAATGACTCGATAGTCCTGTCGAGCCGTTAGTCCCAGAACATTCGACTCGTAGCGGTCTGGAATCTGAGGGGAACGGGACGGCGGAAGCACGTTAATCAACACCGGGTAGGTCGGTAAATCGTAACGCTCCTCCGCCAAGGCTGCATACGCTCGTATCCGCCGAGGCATCCGCTCTGGATAGCGCAATTGTACCTCAGTCAAGACCAGAAATTGCCCGACTTCGGGGTCGGTGGCTCGAACGAGTACGTCGCTCTCCCGACTGAGCCACTGAAACTCGGACGCCAGAATATCTCCCGCTTTGACTTGGGGACGCTGGGTGACCCACTGCACCCAATTGTCTGGTGCGAGGCTGACTAACCGCTTACTACCAATGTCAGTTTTTTTAACCATCGGCGATCGCTCACGAGTTCGACCCAAACCGCTTGGAAATCTGCTTGGCGATCGCGCTGGTTAGCGCCCCGAGAATCAGAATCCCGATCGCGGGCGTAAACACGGGTTCCCACAGGCGATACCACAAATCAAACCCCAAATTAATATCGGTGGCTCGCCCCACCAGGGCGATCGCGAACCAAAAGAACCCAAAAATCACCAAAAAAACGTCAGCTACTAAGACATAATCGAGCCATTCGAGTAATTTATCCTTCATTGTCCTCAGATTTTTCTATCTCTTTCCATCCACGGGCGATCGCCTTGTCGGAAAACCCCCATTGCCGCAACCACTCCCGCACCCGAGATTTCGGCAGGGTCGCCGTTACCGGCGGCTGTTGTTGCGCCACGGTCGAGAGCCACGCCTGAGTTTGCTGCCAAGACACCAATGCATCCTCATCCGAGTCAGCTTCGTTCGAGTTGGCATAGGGACTGGTGAGGGAACCGGCAACAAACGCCCCCACAATCGTTCCCGTCCACAAACCCGCCGTTCCCCCCTGCCTTGCGCCTCCTGGCATTTTCCAGATCCTGCACGCCATGTCTAAACCGCGCATTTGCTCCTCGCAGCTTTGCGTCCGAGCCGCCGTACTAATTTGTCCCCCCACCAGCGCCCCGAAAAAACCAGACGCCAGGGCGGTACAGGTACAAACCAGCAATCGCAGTTTCCGATCCATCATCCCGTATTGCGCATACCGGCGGCAATCCCGTTAATCGTCAGCAGTGCGCCCCGCAGCAGTTCGCCTTTACTATAGCGAGAGACGATCGCCCCGGAACCGGAATCGCGACCGTGCTGTCGCAACCGTTTGAGTAACGATACCTGCAACAATCCCAACGGCACGATCGTCGCATTGCGCAGTTGCACCGATCGCTGTAAGGGCGGATCTCCATCGAGCAACCGCTGATTGCCTGTAATTTTCAGGACTAGCTCCCGAGTCAGGTAGTATTCGTGCGAAATGCGATCGAACAGCACCTGGAACCGCTCTCGGTCTTCGGGGTGAGTCAGCTCCCGCACGTAATGACCGGCAATTTGCAAGTCCACCTTCGACAGCGTCATTTCCACCTTAGAAATCACCATCTTGAAAAACGGCCATTTCAGGTAGAAATAGCGCATCAGCTTCAGGTGTTCTTCCGGTTCTTCTTCCAAAAATTCCTGCAACCCCGTTCCCACGCCATACCACGCCGGGAGCAGGAAGCGAGTTTGCGTCCAGCTAAACACCCACGGAATCGCCCGCAAACTGCCAATTTCCTTGCTTCCACCACTGCGACGCGCCGGACGGGACGAAATTTGCAACTGAGAAATTTCATCAATGGGCGTGACTTTATGGAAGAAATCGATAAAGTCGGGTTCCTCGTAAATCAGGGCGCGGTAGTGACGGCGCGATCGCGCGGCTAACTCTTCCATGATTTCGTTCCAGGGTTGAATATCGTCAAACCCCGTTCCCAGCAAACTCGACTGGATCACTGCCGCCGTAATCGTTTCCAAATTAAACAGCGCCAGATCCGGCAGCGAATACTTCGACGCCAGCACCTCGCCCTGTTCGGTAATCTTAATCCGCCCGTCGATGGTATGACCGGGTTGGGCTAAAATCGCCTCGTATGCCGGACCGCCGCCGCGACCCACGGAACCGCCGCGACCGTGGAAGATCCGCAGTTGAATGTTGTAAGGGGCAGCAATCTTTTGCAAGCACTTTTGCGCCTTGTGAATCGCCCAGTTACTGCTGAGAAAGCCCGAATCCTTGTTACTGTCGGAATATCCCAGCATCACCTCTTGCAGCGAGGCGTATTTCGAGAATTGCGGCGATGCCAAACCTTCTTCTTGTTCTCGTTGGCGACCTTCTTGTTTGCGTTGCTGTTCTGCATATCCACCAGCCAAGAGCGCTCGATAGAGGGGAAGTTTGAATAACTGCTCCATGATTCCAGGAGCGCGTCTCAAGTCTTCGACCGTCTCGAATAGAGGCACCACGTGCAGCGTCGCGCTTCCCGTTGCAGGGTCGTACAGTCCCGCCTCTTTCGCCAGCAACAGCACTTCCAGCAAGTCGCTGACCTGATGGCTCATGCTGATAATGTAGGTTTGGCAGATTTGCACGCCAAACTCCTGCTGCAACAGTCGCAGGATGCGGAAGGTTTGAATTGTCTCGCAGGTTTTCTCAGAGAAGACCAGTTCGGTGGGAATGAGCGGACGCCGGGTTTGCAATTCTTGTGCCAGCCACTCGACTCGCTTGTCTTCGGGCAAATCGTTGTAAGACGTGGGTAGAATTTGCAGGTAATCGGCGATTTCGTTGATGGCGTCCGAGTGACACGACGATTCTTGCCGCATATCCAAGTATGCCAGGTTAAACCCGTAGATTTCGACTTGGGCGATCAGGGTTTCCAACTCGCGACAGCTCAGACCCGTTTCTTGCAAGTTGCGATGAATCAGTTGCAGTTCGGCAATAAATTCTTCGCCGGAGCGGTAAATTGCGGCGTTTTGGGTTTCGGGAAGCTGTCGCTGCCAGTTTTCTTCGCGATACAGCCGCCAATTGCGATCGCGCGTGTTTTCCAACCGCTTTTGCACGTAAGCCAACTTCAAGCGATAGGGTTCCTGGCGGTAGCGAATGGCGAGTTGGTCGTACACCTCGCTCATCTGCAAGCGATCTTGTTCGAGGGATTCGAGCAGTTCGGGCAGCACGTCGCTCCAGTGCAGCGATAGGCTCAACAGTTGCGTCAGTCGCTCGAGAGAGCCGATGTATTTTTCCAGAACCAAATGGCGCTGGTAGCACGCCGTTTGCCAAGTGACGTGGGGCGTGACCGAAGGGTTGCCATCGCGATCGGCACCCACCCACGATCCGAACTTGCAGAAATTGTAGTGCGGCGGCGTTAAGTGGGAAAAGGTTCCGTGTAACGCCCGCTTCAGGCGTTGGTGCAACTGGGGCACCACGTCAAACAGTACCTCGTTGAAATAGTGAAGGGCGTATTCGACTTCGTCGAGGACTGAAGGTTTAAACTGGTGCAACTCGTCGGTACGCCACCACAGGCGAATTTCCTCAGTCAGTTGTTCGAGCAGGTTGTCGATTTCCCACGACGCTTCCAACCCGAGCGCCTTCAAACTTTCTTCAGAGCGATCGAGCTGGCGTAAAATTTTGGCAATCCGCCGTTGTTTGGCGCGAATGGTCTGACGCACGATCTCAGTGGGGTGCGCCGTAAACACCAAGCGAATGTCGAGGCGATCGAGTAATTTCTGAATTTGCTGGGGCGGGACGTTGAGCCGTCGTAGTTTGGGCAGCAAACCGTTCAAGGTGCTGGTATCCCGTTGGGGATTCGTATCGGTCACCGCCGCGACCACATTGGTTGCAGTGGTCCCTTCGTGGGGATCGATCGCGTCGATACGACCGTCTTCGCCAGCGACGATGCGATTTCCCGGCGCGGGGTAGGACCAACTCCCCGACTGGGAAGTCCCTCCATCCGAACCGTTTTGAGACTTGCGTCCCTGACCTTGAGTATAGGCGAGTTGGCGATCGCGCTGTTCGTAGTGCTGCTCGACAATATTGATGAGCTGGAAGTAGAGCGCAAATGCTCTAGCGGCGCGAATGGCATCGTTGAGGTCGAGCTTTTCGACCACCTCCAAAATCTCGGATTCGATTAATTTGGGGGCTTGTCCTTCTGGCGATCCCAGCGCGCGCAATCGATGCAGCAGGTCAACTAAGTTCTGACCGCATTCTTGCTGGAGGACGGATTCCCACAGATCTTCCACCGATTTGAGTCGGTGGCGTAGCAAGGGGTCGGAGTTCGAGGTAATGGAGTTGGTCCGGTCGGTGTGGTAGAGGGTTAAACTCATCTTTGTTTCTGGCAGGAGACTCCCGTCAGCATCTACGATCGGGGCAGGAGAGGAATGCCGCTCCTCCACGTCAGGTTTGCAGTGGGTCGGGGGGAACGACCGCCTTGGATCGAGTGAATCCGATCGCGTTTGGCAATCGTCGTTTGCCTGGGCAGTGACAGGCTTAGAGGGTTCGACCCGTACCCATAGGGGCAGTTGAATTGGGGCTTGCGCCCCTCCCGTAAAGGGGAAAAGCGTGCCTGTGCTCGCGCGGTTCCTTGCCCGGTTCGGCGGTGCGGGGTCGCTCCCCAGAGTTAGCGGTCGGCACTTCCGGACAGCACGGCTACTCATCTTGTCGATCTGTCCTAACCCGGAGACTGGCACGCATCCCCAAGTAGGAATGTCGGCAACGGCGTCCTCGTAGGACTCAGGCGGGTCAACGGGGGCGATTTTGCCAGCCTTCGGCAAAGCCGACGGGGGGAACCCAGGGGTTGCGGGCGCGGATCGTCCGATCGATTTCGGAAGCGACGACGCCTTTCCATTCAACCACCTGAGTTGAGGATCCCGACGCCCGCTGCGAATCGAGAGCGACACCGGAATAAGATTAGCCGAGCGTGCCGACTCGCACGTCTTTAGAATCGGATAAAGTCGGGCGATGGTCCGATATCAGGAAAAGGGTTCCCGAGTAAAGATGTTAGCAGGCAGGGGCGTGCTTATCCCAATTTTGACCCGAAAAAAGGTAATGCTCGACGAATTCGCCGGACTTCGGCAGCACCGAAGGTGCCGAACTCGATCGCAAATCGGCAAGTGCGATCTAGAATCGAACGAACTCGGGCAAATGTCTGTAGTCTCTGACACGAGTTGTCGGGTCAATTCAGTCAGTTAATCGGATTCGACCGGTTCGCCTTCGGGCAAGTCGGCAGGTAAATTGAGGACGGGGAGGCGATCGCCGCGAAAGAGTTCTTCGCTGGTTTCGCCGAGATCTCGCGCGATCGCGCTGAGGGTTCGAGCGCCCCACAACCCGGCGAGTAGGGGGGCAGTTGCCAAGCTTAATAGGAGATTGCTGCCACCATGGGGGAAAGTTTCTGGTACGTTTGTCCTAGGAGATTGCATAACGCTGCGATCGTGTTGTTACGTTTTTAACTATGCCAAACACCGCTCAAGGTGTGCTATTGCTAAGGGAGCCAAGTGCGTTGCCGTCATCGCGAGGCGGGTGTAGGTCGTGATGCTAAACCTCGATAACCAGCCACTTGCCGATCGCCGCTCGTCTTTAAGTCAGTGGGTCGATCGAGCGTTAGATTTGCCCGACCTCCAGGTGCGAGTTCGGGTTCAGGGCGATCGCTTGCACGTCTTGTGCGAAGCGCCGGTTTGCCCGGATGCGGCGGTGGCGATCGCCAAGTTAAACGCAGCCATTCGCGAAGATAGCGCCCTCCCCGAAGCACTCGATGGGATTGAGGAAGTATTTCTCTACGGTCGCGCTCGAACGGAGGCAACCCCAGAAGATCTCGACGACGCCGACCCCCAAGCCCGGCAAGATTGGACGGTGCGGTTCAATCTCAATTGCGCCGAGCGCAAATTTGACGCGATCGAATCGTCCCGATCGCCCCAACCCAACCCCGCCGCGATCGCCCGGGATTTAAACGACATTTTGCAGGGGTTGAGCGTGCGCGTCAAAGTGTCCATTGACGATTTAGACGATTCCCTGGAGACGGGCAGCTTAAAACGACGCCTGTGGGTGCTGTGCGAGTCCGGGTACAGTCCCGACCCCTCGTTACTCGCCCGACCGGTTGCCGTGCGGTTGCGGGAGTTGCACCTGCAAGGGTTTCGCGATGCGGCAATTGTGGCACAAGTCAGCGGCGAGTCGCGTCCGGAGTGGATCCTGCGCGTGGATCTGACCCCTCCCGAACGCATTTTAGACGAATGGGCGGGATGGGGCGATTTAGAAGCGATCGCCCGACGGTTGAGTCAAGTGCTTGCCCCGCAAGGTGCCCGCGCGATCGCTACCCAGAAAGACTCGACGCTGCATTTGTTCTGTCGCCCCTGCCCTGGGGAAAACGACGAATCCCCGACCTCGCTCAGCGATCGCGCCTCTGTGACCGAGGCGATCGCCCCGACTCTCAAAACCCTTGCCCCCCGAGGCATTCGCGCCGCCACGATTTACGGTATCGATGCAGTGGAGGAAACCGAATCCGATGCTCCCGCTTGGGTCGATTGGCTCGAACTGCCTGCCGCCACGGACTCCAATCGCGCCGACTCGACAATGGATCTGGCCAGCCAGGGCAATCTCGACGCCCTGACCTTCTTGCTCGAACGGTTGCTCAACCCGGATCTCGACGACAAGCTCAATACCGGTGGCATTCGGATTCAGGTGCGCCGCAAAGCCGACTTGCTGCACGTGATGAGCGAAGCCTTGACCTGTCCGGCTCGGGAGCAGGTCGGACCGCCCATTGCCAAGTTTTCCCGCCAGTTTGGGTGGGACGACATTGCCGGGGTGCGGGTTTACGGTCGTCGCGCCGGACAAAAGCGCCCCCTGTGGAATTACGGCATCGATTTCGTGCCGCGTCAGAGTGGCGGACGGGAAACCATGCCCGAATTTGCGGCAACGGAAGACACGAGCGCCCCGATGCTGCCCCAACCGGGGGCGTTAGTATTGCGTCCGGATCTGAGCGCTGCCTCCGAGTCGGTACAGCGTGGGGTGGATCGGATCGCTCAGGGCATCCCAGAACTGATTCGCAGCTTATTCTGCCGCACCCAACTGTTTGCCCCCGCCCAACCGGAAGCCAACAGTCCCCATCAGGGGGCGAAAGCTGCGCTGGTGTGGGGATTGCTGGGCGTGGTGCTGACCCTGCAAGCCGACTGGGTGTTGGGTCGCCTGTTGCAGTGGCGATCGCCCAATTCCGAAACGGCGATCCAACGGAATGAGCCTTGGAGCGAAAATGACGCCATCGGCAACGAGCGGTTCGATCGCTCCCCCTTACCCGAACCGCAAGCGGGCGAGGACGCCACCGACGCCGAATCGCCGACCTATCCCGACATACCCTTGCGCCAAGCCGAGGTGGAAGAGGAGGGCGTGTTTAACGAGCGGGGATTTACCGAGGAAGGTCGCGCCCCGATTGGCATTGGCGAGTGCGAAGAGGCAGCGGACTGTCCGGCGGTCGGTGCCACGGACTATCCCACCTTTAACAGCCAGCAGATGGACGAGCAACTGGCGATTTACCAACAGTACTTGCAGCAAGTCGGCACCCCCGATGTCTTGATCGCGGGCAGTTCCCGCGCCCTGCGAGGGGTCGATCCGGCGGTGTTGCAGCAGGAGCTGGCACAACAGGGTTACCCCAACCTGAAGGTGTTTAATTTCAGCATTAACGGCGCGACGGCACAGGTGGTCGATTTGCTGGTACGGCAGTTATTGCCCAGCGATCGCCTGCCGGAGATAATTATTTGGGCGGATGGGGCGCGAGCGTTCAACAGCGGTCGCACGGATGTCACCTACAACGCGATCGCCTCGTCAGAAGGATACCAACAACTCGCCGCCGGAGTCCGCCCGATCGAATCCCAGTCCGAGACCGCCGAGGGCGAAGACCGCGACCGTTCCTTCTTCGAGACGCTGCGAGCCAGTTATGGCGACCAACAAGACAATCTCAATCAATGGCTGGCGAACTATTCGGCGGCTTACGAACGGCGCGATCGCCTGCAATCGGCACTGCAAGGGGGCATTGCGCGGGCGATCGAAGCCAGTTTGCCCGTGGCGACGAAATCCGAGTCAGTCGAAACCGACACCGAGGAGGACGCCAAACCCGACACTGCCGACAAAGGGGACGCTCGGGTCAGGCTCGACGGATTTTTGCCGCTCTCGGTTCGCTTTGACCCCGGCGTTTACTACCAAAACCACCCCCGCGTGTCGGGCAATTACGACGCCGATTATGCCTCGTTTGAATTGCGCGGCAAGCAATCGGTCGCCTTTAACGCCCTCCTCGACTTTACGCGATCGCGCGACATTCCCCTGGCATTTGTCAACTTGCCCCTGACCGACTCCTACCTGGATCCGGTGCGCCGGGAGTACGAGCAAAAATTCCGCGCTCACATGGTGCGTTTGGCGATGCAGGAAGGATTTATCTTCCGCGACCTCTCCGACCTGTGGCCCCAGCAAAACCAATACTTTTCCGACCCCAGCCACCTCAACCGCTACGGTGCGGCGGTCGTCTCCCAGCGAATTGCCCGAGATCCGATGATTCCCTGGTCGCGGGCGCAGCAGGAGAAGGATGGCGAAACGCCCTAGAGCAATCGGTTGAGGTCGGACAACCGGTGACTGGCGACCTCGACATCCCCCTAGCGTCAGAGGCTAAGATTGAACAAAGATCGCTCATTTATCATTGCTTGAAATGAAATCTACCGCCGCATTTGCCGCCGCCGCATCTTTGTTTTGTGGCAGTTTTTTGCTGAGTCAACTGAGTTTGCCCCCCGCGATCGCCCAGGAATCTTCCCCCGATTCTGCCGCAACCTCCCAAACAGACTCCCAGGACGATGCCTCCGCCATGCAACCGTTTGAGGAGGTGGTCAAAGACACCGAAACCATTGAAGGCTTGTTTACCCTCTACCGCAACACCGCCAAAGGCAAGCTGTATCTCGAAATCGAACCGCAGCAACTCGATCGCAACTATCTCTTCGCCATTACCCTCTCCACTGGAATCGGAGAAGCCGGACTGTTTCGGGGAATGCCCCTCAGCGACATTTTGTTCTACTTCCGCCGCCACAACGATCGGGTTCACTTCGTCCTGCCCAACGTCCGATTTCGCACCCGTCCGGGCGATCCCAGACAGCAGGCGCTGGCAAACTCTTTTAGCGATTCCGTCCTCTACGCCCTGCCGATTAAAAGCATTCACCCCGAACGAGACTCCCTGCTGATCGATTTAAACGACCTGTTGATGAACGGCAGCGATCTGTCGGGATTGACCGCATTCTTGCCTTTCTTACTCGGCAATAGCTACAGTCTAGATTCAAATAAGTCTTACTTTAATCATATTCAAGCCTTTCCCCAAAACCTGGAAATCGAAACCGTCTACGGCTTTTCCTCCGGCGGGAGCGGGTTAGAATCGATGTTCTCCTACCTGCCGACCCTCCCCGACAGTCGCGCTTTCAGCTTGGGCGTTCACTACAGCCTCTCCCAACTCCCCGCTAACAACGGCTATCGACCGCGCGTGGCGGACAATCGCATCGGTTATTTCATCACCGCCTACCGCGATATCTCCAACAACGAACGCCGCGATCCCTTCGTACGCTATATCAATCGCTGGCATCTGGAAAAACAAGATCCCGACGCCGCCATTTCGCCGCCCAAACAACCGATTGTGTTTTGGATCGAGAATACCGTTCCCGACAAGTACCGCCAGAGCATCCGCGAGGGCATTTTAATGTGGAATCGCGCCTTCGAACGGGCGGGGTTTGAAAACGCGATCGAAGTGCGGCAAATGCCCGACGACGCCACGTGGAATCCGGCGGATATTCGCTACAACACGATTCGCTGGTCGAGTTCGTTCGATCCGTGGTTTGCCGGGGTGGGACCGTCGCGGGTCAATCCCCTGACGGGAGAAATTTTAGATGCGGATATCCTGATCGACGCCAATATCGTCCGCTTCATCCAGCGAGGCTACCGCACCATGGTCGGTTCCGAGTCAAGCGAGACGGGGTTGCCTCCCTTTGCCAGCCTCCCGTCCCAATGCTATCCCGGTGCGCTACAGGGGCGCGATCGCGAGGTTCCCCAACCTCCCAAGGTCAATTTGCCCGTGTCGGACTATTTGAGCGAGAACAAAAGCTGCTTTACCCTCGGCTCTTACCAACAGTTTGCCCTGGGGGCGATGAGCTTGTCCCTGATGCGAAATACCTTGCCCGGCGACGATCGCATGGACGAATACGTCGATCGGTTCTTGCGCTATCTGGTGGCTCACGAAGTCGGGCATACCTTGGGATTGCGTCACAATTTCCACGGCAGCACCCTACTGGATCCCGAGGCGCTGCACGACCCGGACGCGACGGGAAATGGCGCGATCGTGGCGTCGGTGATGGATTACCTTCCCGCCAATATCGCCCCGACGGGACAGCCGCAAGGGGAGTTTTTCCCCACCCAGATCGGTCCGTACGACGAATGGGCGATCCAGTACGGCTACACGCCGTTTCCCCGATCCTTGCCCCCTCAAGAGCGGCAGCAGCTCGAAACGATTGCCGCGCGAGCGGGCGAACCGCAACTGTCTTACGGCACGGACGAGGATGCCTACAACTCCCTCGACCCTACCATCAGCACCTTCGATCTCAGCGACGACCCCCTCGAATACGCTCGGGTGCAAATGGAAAACGCCCGTCAGATTTGGTCGCGCTTGGACAAGCGGTATCCCCTCCCCGGCGAGAGTTACGGCGAATTGCGAGTGATGTTCGACATGGTTTTGGATTATTATTTTCGCCAAGCCGCGATCGCCACGAAATACATCGGCGGACAGTCGTTCAATCGCGATCGCGCCGGGGATTCCGGATCTCGCCTGCCGTTCGAGCCGCTTCCGGCGGACAAGCAGCGTCAGGCATTAGCCACGTTGCAGCAATACATCTTTGCCCCCAATGCGTTTGAATTCTCCCCCGAATTGCTCAACAAGCTGGCACCGTCCCGTTGGAACCACTGGGGACAGTCGGCAGCGGTGTTCCGCTTGGACTACCCGATTCACGAGAATATTGCCAGCTTACAGGGGTTCGTGTTGCGATCGCTGCTCTCGGGCGATCGCCTGACGCGCCTGCGGGATTTAGAATTAAAAACCACGGCGGACAATGCCCTCACCCTGCCGGAACTGTTCGAGACGCTCTATCGCAGCATTTGGACCGAAGTGCTAGAAGCCGATCGCGCCGGGGTGAATATTTCCAGCATTCGCCGCGATTTACAGCGACAGCATCTCGAACTTCTAGCGGATATGGTGTTGCGTCGCGCCAGGGTTCCCGAAGACGCCCGCACGGTGGCATGGTACCAACTGCGCCAGCTCGAAGGCGATATCGACACCGCGCTCGACAAACAGGGCGATCGATTCGATACTTATACGAAGGCACATTTGCAAGAAGCGCGCGATCGCGTCGTCAAAGCCTTAAACGCGCAGCTCGACAGCCAGTAACCGTCCAATTTCACGCTTGCCCAGATGAATTTTCTCTCGGTTTTCTACGCTTTCTTCCTGATCGCGATCGTCGGATTGTACTGGATCGGCTTTCAATCTCGGCAGTGGCGCATGGGGGTGCTGCTCCTCGCCAGTTTCATCTTTTACGCCTCCATGCAGTTGCAGGCGGTGCCGCTGTTGCTGCTCGGCGCGATCGTTACCTTCCGCCTGGGACTAGAACTGGGAGAAAATACCGCCCGCAAGCCCTATAAAAACCCTCGCGGCATTGCCCCCCGCTTGCGTCGGCGCAAAGAACAAATGTGGCAGCGTCGGCGCACCTTTTTTCTCGTCGTCGGCATTGTTTGGAACGTGGTGCTGCTGCTGGGGTTCAAATACCTCCCGTTTTTCCTGCCCTCGTGGGACATCCTGATGCCGTTCGAGGTTGTCCGCAATGCCACTGACTGGGTGCTGCCGTATTTCATCGCCCCCTTGGGACTGAGTTTTTTCTCCTTCGAGTGCATCGCCTACCTAATTGATATCTATCGCGGCGCGCCAGCTTGTCCCCGCTTCCTCGAATTTGCCACTTATAAATTCTTCTTTGCCAAACTGATCGCCGGTCCGATTACCCGCTACCATCACTGGCAAGAGCAATTCATGACCCAGCAATTCCTGCGGGTCGATCGCGTTACGGAAGGATTGTGGCTGATTGCTAGCGGCGCGATTAAAAAAGGCTTGCTCGCCGATCGCCTGGCGATTTTTGTTAATCTATGCTTCGATAACCTGCAACGCGCCGGTAGCGGCGACCTGTGGCTGGCAACGCTGGCGTATGGCTTGCAGTTGTATTTCGACTTTAGCGGCTACGTCGATATCGCCCGAGGCAGCGCCATGCTCTTGGGTCTGAGGCTGCCGCAAAACTTCGATTTTCCCTATCTCACCACCAGCATTGCCGATTTCTGGCGGCGATGGCACATGACGTTGGGCGATTGGTTGCGCAATTACCTCTATTTTCCCCTCGGCGGCTCCCGGCAGGGATTGTCGCGCACTTGCACTAACTTGATTATCGTGATGCTGATTGCCGGCATTTGGCACGGTGGGGCGGCGACGCGACCGGATCCGATGGGATATTTGGTTTGGGGCGGCTTGCACGGCTTGGCATTGGTGGCGCATCGACTGACGGACGTGGTGTCGAATCGGGTCGCACTGCTGAAATGGTGGTGGCAGAGTTTGCCCGGAGCGATCGTGGGATGGGGACTGACGCAAGGGATGGTCTTTATTTCGTGGATCTTTTTCCGCTTGCCCGATTTAACCCAGTCGGGATGGGTGGTGACCCACTTGTGGGGATACGAAGCAGATATCCAGTTCGCACAAAAAGTCTACCTGGAAACCCTCGGGTTCGATCGCCTGGAACTCGCGGTTTTGCTATGGGGATTAGTGGCTTTGATGGGAGTTGCCTATTTATTCCATCGCGGTTTAAAGCTACAGCTAAACTGGCCGATTAAAGTGATGCTGGTGCCGATTTGCCTGTATGCAGTTTGGCTGCTTGCCCCGCAGGATAGCTTGCCTTATATTTACTTCGATTTTTAACTGAGCAAATACATTTCAAAGCACTGCCAGGAGGCTTCGCTGCACTGGGATTTCAGGATTTCTTCGGCTTCGGCACTCAGGACTAAGTCGCCGTCTGGCGTGACCGAGAGGGCATTGTCCGTGGCAAGACCTTCTGCGGCAAGTTGAGCGCTCATGCGATCGACCATGTCGAACAAATTTGCCATGACGTAATGTTCTTCCATCCATTCCCACGGATCGGGAACCGATGTTTGCCTTGTCGAAACAGCAGTGGTCTGAGTCAGAGAGTTAGCCATTTGCCTTGCTTGCTTTCCGAGCTTGAATTCGTACCCGTTGCTTAGCCATGATGTGACACTTTAATTATTGGTCGAATTCGAGCATTTGGTTGTGACGGTTTGGCGGGCGATCGCGTGACAATTTTTGCAGTTTCGAGCGATCGAAGTCACTGCACGGCGTAATTTAATTCGATATGTTCGAGCTATCGTATCCGTTAATATACGTAGAAAATTTCATCCCAATCGTTCCAGTTCTTCGGATTTCAACTAGGATGAATCCCAAGTTCAACTGGGTCGATAAACCCGAAAATAGATGTTAGGGAACCGCGCTATCCGCTCGATCTGACCGAGAAATTGTCCAAAACGGCAATAACTGCTGCGTCGAACTCAACCGAACTCCGCTAATTCCCCGTTGCGCGAAGGCGTAATCTTGGTTTTGCCACAAGGGGATATAGGGAACGTCTTTGGCGACCAATTGTTGCAATTCGGCAAAGATTTGGGTGCGAACTTCGGGGTCGCGGGTTTTGCGCTCGCGATCGATCAGTTGATTGGCGCGATCGCTATAGTAAAATGTCCCTTGATACTGGCTGGCACCTTGAATGCAACCTTTATCCTCCGATCCCTCGCTACAACTCAGAAACGGTTGAATGTAGTTATCCGCATCGAAAAAGTCGGCGTACCAATCCAGCATGAAGGTGGGATAGACGCCTTTGTCCAAATAGCCAAACGCCGTGGTCGCTTCGACGCCGTGGGGTTCGAACTGAAGCAATCCGTCAAACCGGCGCTGCGCGTCGGCTTTTAACACGATACTCGCCAAGCGGCGTTGCGCCGAACCGGAGGGATACCAAATCTCGACCGCAAGGGGATTGTCGCGGGAAAATCCAGCCTGGCGCAATTGCGTTTTGACGTCCTCTGCGTCCAGGTCGCCGTAACGCTGGTTAAAGGCATCTTCGTATACGTCGAACGAACTGGGAATCAAGCTGTAGAGGGGTTGCGCCTGTCCGTAAAAGACGCGATCGTCGAGGAGTTGGCGATCTACCGCCGCCGCGATCGCCTGTCGGACTTCTAAACGATCCAGGGGCGGTTGCTGTAAGTTTAGCACCATGTAGCTGACAATCGTGCCGTCGGCGGTGACTACATTCCAGCCATTCTCGGACGCGCGTTCTTCCAAGCTGCGAATCTGATCGGGATCGAGGGATTGATACGCCACGTCCACCGCTGCGGTACTGAAGGCGTTGTAGAGATTGGCTTTACTGGAAAATCGTTGAATGTCGATACCGCGATTGGCGGGTTGGTCTCCCCAATACTCGTCGAACGGTTCCAGTCGCAAGGCATCGTTGCCGAATTCTCCCAGGATATAGGGACCGGTGCCGACGAAAATATTTGGCGCGAATTGACCTGCTCCGGTGCCGTAAGCCTCGGGAGAGATGGCGCACAACCCCGGATACGTCAGCAGGGCGCTAAAGGCGGCAAAGGGCTGTTTCAGGCGAATGGTGAGTTCGTAGTCTCCGCTGGCTTCCACCGAGTCCACCACGTCGGAGAGCAAAAACGAGGGTTTGCCTTTATTGTCGATAAACCGTTGTAGGGAAAATGCCATCGCGTCGGCGTTGAAGGGGGTGCCATCGTGAAAGGTGACGTTTTGACGCAGGGGGATGGTGTAGGTGAGTCCGTCGTCGCTGACGGTGGGTAAGGCGGTGGCGAGTTGGGGGACGAGTTCGGTGCTATCCGGTTTATAGGTATAGAGGCGATCGCCTGTATTGTAAATTACCATCGACGAGGCGAGTTCGTAGGCGTCGGCGGGATCGAGGGTGCGAACTTGCAGCGTGGTCCCGACCGAGATGCGATCGCTCCTGGTGGCGGTGGTAGATTGGTAGCGACACCCGATGAGGAAAATGAGGCACAATCCTATCAGGGCGATCGTTCGCCACGGTTGACGCCAATGGTATCGGAACAAGGCAATGTCTCCCACCTGTCATCTCAACGCTCTATTGTGCCATTGTGCGAGGTAATTTGGGATCTCGAAAATTGACTGTCCCCCTGAGCCAGGGGGACGACAGGGGTGATGATTACTCGAGGCGATCGATTTCGGTCGAACAGAATTCGCCAGTGTCTTGGCTATCGTTATAGGGATGCTGGTAAAACACGTACACCAAATTGCGGCTGGGATTTAAACCAATTTGAGTAATGGGGTTGCCATCGTTTCCCACGCCATTGCCTTCCACGGGACCTCGCACGGCGGTTCCGTTATCAAAGGTAATTGTCCCCCGTGCTATCTGGTAAATTCCGCTATCGGTATTGAAATAAACCAGAAAGCTTTCACTGTTCAGAAATATATTCAGATCCAATCCCGCGATCGCTAATTTATTCTAGAAACGAAACAAGAAATCAGAACTAATATTACATTCCTTAATAAAATTAGATTTTGGAGTTGAGCCTTATCTGGCGTACAAACCAAGAGTTATGATGCACTTAAATTTGATTCTTACATTTTTTTAGTGTTGTTTTCAAGGATTAATTGAACGACAGCAATCATCGAAATTAGCTATTTTTTTGTCCGATGTAGAGTGGCGATCGACCAAGAATCCATAAATAATTTTAATCGATAAAAAAAGGTGCTAGATACCCCAACATTCTGCCTGTATAACATCTACGAATGGTTCGGAGTTCCAAGGGTTTGGCATAGGGAAGGTTGGCTTAGAACCCACAGCAATCGAAGACACTGCAATCGGTTCCAGAACCGCAATCGCAGTAATCGCATTCGGGGAGACATTCCAACGGTAAGCAAATCCCTTCACTACAGGCGTCTCCCGCACAGCGATTGCAAGTCCACCGACGTTGAGGTTTGGATCGATCCGAGCCAGCCTGAGTGCAAGTGCGGCGTTGCAGCATCTGACTGGCTTGCTTGCAATCCCGAAAGCGATCGCGCGCCATCGTTAAAGCACGGGGAAATCCCTCAGCAGCGATCGCTCCCTTGACATACTGGGAACAGGATTCGCCACCATACGCCACCCGATAGGCACACGCAAACCCTTTCCGAGGGGATAGGTCGCGCTGGTAACGCTCAATTGAGGCGATCGCGAGGTGTTGCAGCAGTCGTTGACAGGGCGAAATTAACACAATTGCAGCGATTAAAGGCGAGATTGCCAATTATAGAATTTTATATTAACTTTTAAAGTTTAAGCTTTTAAATTAAAGTTGCAATATATTAAGCTCTGTTTCAATTCAGTCACATCTGCGGGGAATTCCATCAACACTCTTAAGACTCCGTGATACGATTCCCCCTTGTAACCGTAAGAGATTGGGAGAAGAGTTTTGGCATTACGGGTTGCTGTTGTTGGAGGAGGACCGGCGGGTTCCTCTGCTGCCGAAACGCTTGCGAAAGCAGGTATCGAAACCTACCTATTCGAGCGCAAGCTGGATAACGCCAAACCCTGTGGCGGTGCCATCCCGCTATGCATGGTCGGCGAATTCGACCTCCCCCCCGAAATTGTGGATCGGCGCGTGAGAAAGATGAAAATGATCTCGCCGTCGAATATCGAGGTCGATCTCGGTTTGGAAAAACCGGACGAATATATCGGGATGTGTCGCCGGGAAATCCTCGATGGCTTCATGCGCGATCGCGCTGCTAAATTGGGAGCCAACCTGATTAACGGTACGGTTCACAAACTCGAAATTCCCGCCAACGACACCGAACCTTACACGCTTCACTACGCCGATCATTCTGACGGGAGCCTGCAAGGGACGGCGAAAACCCTAAAGGTGGACTTGGTGATTGGTGCAGACGGAGCCAACTCGCGGGTTGCCAAAGCGATTAAGGCTGGCGATTACAACTACGCGATCGCCTTCCAAGAGCGCATCCGCTTGAGCGACGAAAAAATGGCGTATTACGAAGAATTGGCGGAAATGTATGTCGGAAGCGACGTTTCCCCCGACTTCTACGCCTGGGTGTTCCCCAAATACGACCACGTCGCAGTGGGAACCGGTACCATGCGGGTCAACCAATCGAAAATCAAGAAATTGCAAGCGGGTATCCGCGCTCGCGCCGCCAAGCGAATTGAAGGTGGCGAAATCATCAAAGTGGAAGCGCACCCCATTCCCGAACATCCCCGTCCCCATCGCGTGCGCGGTCGGGTCGCACTGGTCGGCGATGCGGCTGGAACCGTGACTAAATCCTCGGGTGAGGGGATTTACTTCGCGGCAAAATCGGCTCGCATGTGTGCCGAAACCATCGTCGAAACCTCGAACAACGGTCAGCGCGTTCCCACTGAAGAGGATCTCAAACTCTATCTGAAGCGGTGGGACAAGAAGTACGGCATGACCTACAAAGTTCTCGACATCCTGCAACGGGTGTTCTATCGTTCCGACGCCACTCGCGAGGCCTTCGTGGAAATGTGCGCCGACCTCGACGTGCAAAAGATGACCTTTGACAGCTACCTGTACAAGACGGTGGTTCCTGCCAATCCGTTGATCCAAATGAAGATTACGGCAAAAACCATTGGTAGCCTCTTGCGCGGTAATGCCTTAGCGCCTTAATTGCGATTTAGCAAGTCTTCGCGCTTTCCCTCCTTTCTAAAACAATTGAGCCAGCACTCTAGATTTCCCACGGGATGAGTGCTGGTTTTTGTTTGAAGTAATATTTATATCAATATGGTAAAATTGAACCAGGATTGGATTTGCCCTATGAATTTGAAGTTATCTTTGTCAAAATTATCTGCGATCGCTCTCGGAACCACGGTTTTGTTCGCAACAGGCGATCGCGCCTCTGCCATAACTTTCAGCGGTAGCGCCTCGGGATCGTGGGGAGATCCGGTCGATCCCGGGACGGCAGTTTACCAGTTCGATAACCTCAATGGCGGGACGAACAATCGCTTTACCTGGGGAATTCCTGTAGCGGGAAGTGTTCGCAATTTCGTTCAATACGACGGGACGAACTTCAGCAGCGATCTCGACAGTTTGTTTAATTTGGGAACTCTCACCTACCGCAACGGCAGTACTTACACTTCGACCAGCTTTGATGGCGATTTTCCCTTAACCATTACCCTGAATCTGGACTCGCCATTTGGCACGAGCGAAACGTTCGACTACGCCTTTAATATTCTCAACACGCCGAATAACACTGGCAATCCAGTCCTCGACGGCGATCGCCTGCGCTTTTCAACTGCCGGTCGATCCAGCGAAACCCTGACCTACAACGGCTTGGAATACACCCTAGAACTGGTCGGATTTTCCACCAATGGCGGGACGACCATCGTAGACGAATTCAATTCCCCCGAAGAAAGCATTGCCTTTGCCGACTTGTACGGCAAAATTACCGCCGTGGACATGCTGCCGGAACCGGAACCCGAACCGCAACCCAGTCTGTTGCCCTCTCCATCACCCTCACCGTCTCCAGAACCCACTCCCGATCCGGTCAGCGTTCCCGAACCCACTGCGCTAACCGGCTTGTTATTGCTCGGCAGCTACTTTGGGTTGCGCCAGTTCCGTCAATCGCGGCGAAATCCCTAGGGAACAATCGCTCCCACGCCTAATTCGAAGACGAGTTCAGGCTGGGGGATTCCATTTCCCCTTCCCCCACACCGGCAACGTCTCCGTCCTCGCCGTCCTCCGCTTGGTCGTCGCCACCGGGTAACTCCAAACAATAACCGGCACCGTAAACCGTCTTGATATAACTCGGATGGCGCGGATCCGGTTCCATTTTGGTGCGCAAGTGCCGCACGTGAACCCGAATCGTTTCGATATCGTCGTCGGGATCGTATCCCCACACCTCTTTGAGAATTTCGCTGGGAGAGACAGTTTGACCGTGACGCTGGAGCAGACAGTGGAGTAACTCGAACTCCAAATGGGTCAGCTTCACGGTTTGACCGAACCAAATCGCCTCGAACCGTTCGGGAACGAGGGTCAGCGGACCGTAATTGAGGATTTCGGTATGCTTGGCGGCTTGAGGAATGCGATCGGTTCGACGCAGCAAGGCGCGCACCCGTGCCAGCATTTCCTCGACTTCAAACGGCTTCGTCAGATAATCATCTGCTCCCGCATTGAAGCCTTCCACCTTGTCTTGGGTCTGACCGAGCGCCGTCAGCATCAAAACTGGGATTTCTGCCGTGCGTTCGTCTCGACGCAGGCGTTGGCACACTGTAAATCCATCGACCCGAGGCAACATCAGATCGAGCAGCACCAAGTCCGGCATTAACTGCACGGCGAGGGCTTGCCCTTTGATGCCGTCTTCTGCCTGGGAGACTTCATAGCCAGCCATCTCCAGGTTCACGGCAACGAGTTCTGAAATTGCAGGGTCATCGTCGATGACGAGAATCCGGGGCATCATTAAAAAAAGAAGAGATTATCCACGACCGAAATTTGAAGTTGTGTAAAGGTTCGCTAAGAACCTTTGTAGGAGTACTAAGAATCCTGTACTGATTATAAGCAACGATTCCTAATCTTATCCAAAACTGGAAGAGATTCTAAAGCATTTTGCGATCGCGCGACGATCGAGATGCCCTTAACCGACCCCGTTGGGGGATCGAGTATAAATCTTTCCCGCCTCCACCGTCAAAATCTGAGACGAGTGCAACCATTGCGAATCAAAGGCTCCGAGGTGGGTGGTGGTAATCAGCGTCTGAAACCGATCGGCGATCGCCTCGAGTAATTGATTTTGGCGATTGGGATCTAATTCGGCTAACACGTCATCGAGCAATAACACGGGCGGCTCTCCCACCACCTGCTCGATCAACTCCAACTCCGCCAATTTCAACGCCAACACCAGGGTTCGCTGCTGTCCTTGGGAGCCGTATTGACGCGCGGGCGTTTCGTCGATGGCGAATTCCACCTCATCCCGATGGGGACCGACCAAGGTTGTCCCTTGATACCGCTCGGCGACGCCCGAGTGGTGAATTTGCTCTAAAAACGCCTGCTTCACCCGTTCCGGTTCGGCGCGAATCGCCAAATCCCGCACCGCTCCCACCTTCGGCGCGTAACGCACTTGCAACCCCTCGGTACGACCGCTAATCGCCTCGTGCCAGCTTTTCGCCAAAGGTGCCAGTCGTTCGATCGCCCTGGATCGCCGTCGCATCACCCGCGCCCCACTCGCACTCAGTTGCGCGTCCAACACCGCCAACGTCGAAACCGGCAAATCGGTTGGGGCGTCTCTCACCTTCTTCAACAGGGCATTGCGCTGGCGCAACACCCGAATATATTGCTGCAAAATATGGGCGTAGACCGGTTCGAGCTGTACCACCAAGCCATCGAGCCAACCGCGCCGATATTCCGGTCCGCCGCGCACCAGATCCAGATCCAGGCTGGAAAACTGCACCACGTTGAGAATGCCTAAAAAATCCAGTTGGCGGCGACAGGTTTGACGGTTGACCGCTACCGTCCGCCGTCCCGAACGACGCAGCTTAATCGCCAGATCGACCCAACCGGTTTGGCGTTCTAAGCGACCCGAGATTTGCCCGATCGACTCCCCTTCGCGTACCAACTCGCGATCGCGCCGGGCTCTCTGGCTTTTCAGCGTCGAGAGTAACGCCACCGCTTCGAGCAAATTCGTTTTCCCTTGCGCGTTATTGCCCACCAGAATCGTCTTGGGGGCGACAAACTCGACCCGACTCTCTCGGTAATTGCGAAACTGTTGCACTTGCAACTGTTTGAGATACATACGCAGCAGTTAAACAGCCGGAAAAGGACAATTCCGGGCAAGGGAAACCGTTCGAGCCAGACACCGCCCCCATCACCGTTGGCGAGTGCGATACCAACGAACGAACAACTTCTCCAATTCGACCCAGACAAACATCAGCACGCTAAATGCCAAACAGACTGCTAATTCTAGCGGACTGAGCCAGTGGGTGTCGAAGAAATTGCGCAACGGGGCAATATAGACCAGCATCAATTGCAGGATCGTCGTCAGCGTTACGGCACCGAGCAGGAAGGGATTGCGGAAGGGATTGAGTTCGACTGTCAGCTTTTGATTGGAGCGCACGGCGATCGCGTGACCCATCTGGGCGATGCACAGGGTGGTGAACACCATGGTTTTCCACGCATCCGGATTTCCCGTATACCCTGGTGCGTGGGTGTGTTGGTACGCCCACCCCATCAGGCTAATCGAAATTATCGAAAAAATAATGCCGATGCGCACCATGTACGCCCCCAACCCTCGGGCAAAGATACTTTCGCGGGGGCTAAATGGCGGCTGTCGCATCACGTTCGGTTCGGCGGGTTCGAGAGCCAGCGCCAAAGCAGGTAACCCGTCGGTGACCAAGTTCATCCACAAAATTTGTAGCGGGATCAGGGGAACGTCGTGCAAGCCGAGAATAGGAGCAGAGGCGATGGTCAGCACTTCGCCAATGTTACTGCCGAGAATGTACTTGACAAAACGGCGAATGTTAGTATAAACAACTCGCCCTTCTTCCGTCGCCGCGACGATGGTGGCAAAATTGTCGTCGAGCAGCACCATATCGCTGGCTTCCTTGCTGACATCGGTGCCGGTAATGCCCATGGCAATGCCGATATCGGCTTGTTTGAGTGCCGGGGCATCGTTGACGCCATCGCCGGTCATGGCGACGAATTTACCGCGCTGTTGCAAAGCTCGCACGATGCGCAACTTGTGTTCTGGGGCGACGCGAGCGTAGACGCTAACGGTATCGACCCAGGATTCGAGTTCGGCGGCATCCATTTTCTCCAATTCGACCCCGGTGAGAATGCGTTCGCGCAGCGTGTTCGGAACGAACGTATCGCTCTCGCCGTTCCCGGCTTTGGCAATGCCCAAATCGTAGGCGATCGCTTTGGCAGTCAGTTGGTGATCTCCGGTAATCATCACCGGACGAATGCCAGCCGCCCGACATTTATTCACCGCATCGCGGACTTCGGGACGGGGAGCGTCGAGCATTCCCACCAATCCCAGCCAGATCGTTTCCCGTTCGGTCTCTTCCTCTGCGCCTTCAGGGGGAATCTCTGGTAGGGGTTTGTAGGCAAAGCCCAACACCCGCAATCCCTGCGCCGCCATGTCGTTGTTTTGCTCTAAAATGCGCGATCGCGCCTCTTCGGTTAGAACTTCGACCCGATCGCCCTGCTGCACGTGGGTACAGCGTTCTAAGGTCAATTCCGGCGATCCCTTGGAAAACAATACAAACGGCGAGTCCGTGGCGGTTTTCCAATCTCCCGTCTCTGTTTGCCATTCCCCCGTTTCGCAGGTGACGCTCATGCGCTTGCGCTCGGAGGTAAACGGAAATTCGCCGACGCGCCACATCGATTTCAACCCCTCTTGAAATAAGCTCGCTTTCCCCGCCAGCGACAGGAGCGCCCCCTCGGTGGGATCGCCGATAATCCGCCATTCGCCTCGCTCTTGCTGCAACAGGGCGTCGTTACACAGCACGCAAGCGAGCAGTAATTGTTGCAATTCGGGAGACTCGTCAAACTGGGCGATCTCGGTGTCATCCTCTAGCTTGAATTCCCCTTGCGGATCGTATCCTTCTCCGGTGACCCGATAGCGGTGACCGAGGGTTTCCACCCGCTGCACCACCATCTTGTTTTGGGTCAGGGTGCCGGTTTTATCCGAGCAAATCGTGGTCACGCTTCCCAGGGTTTCCACCGCTGGTAACTTACGGATTAAGGCGTGGCGCTTCACCATGCGTTGGGTGCCTAACGCCAGCGTCACGGTAATCACGGCGGGCAATCCTTCCGGAACCACGGCGACCGCCATACTTAAGGAGACTTCGAGCAGGTTGCGGAAACTGCTGAGATTCGCCAGAGTTCCGCCGATGACGACAATCGCCACGAGAATCAGCGACCCGGTCACCAAGACATTGCCCAATTGACCCATGCGCTGTTGCAGGGGCGTTTCCTCGTCTTCGACCGACTGCAACATGGCTGCAATCCGCCCCAGTTCGCTGTCCATCCCCGTGCGGGTGACGATCGCTTTGGCGCGTCCGGCGACTACCTCGGTGCCTTGGAACACGCAATTGACGCGATCGCCCAAGGCGGCATCTTCGGCTAGGATCGCACGGGCATCTTTATCCACCGATTGCGCCTCTCCCGTCAGCGCCGATTCGCGCATTTGCAGGTTTTGTTCTTCCAGCAAGCGCCCGTCTGCTGCCACTTGCGCCCCGGCTTCGAGCAGCATGATGTCGCCGGGAACTAATTCTTTAGCAGAAACTTCTCGAACTCTAGCATCGCGCACCACCCGGACCACCGGTGCGGCTAAATTTTTCAGGGCAGCCAGGGCTTGCTCGGCGCGGCTTTCCTGGACGTAACCCAAAATGCCGTTGAGAATGACGATCGAGAGAATGGCGATCGCGTCTTTGGGAAATTGTTCGTCGAGAACCGATAGGATCAGCGAAACGATGGCGACGGCGATCAGCATCAGCAACATGATGTTTTTGAACTGATCCACCAAGATCGCCCAACTGCTGCGGGTGCCGGTTTCTTGAATTTCGTTGGGGCCGTAGCGTTCTAGGCGAGCGCGAGCTTGTTCGGCGCTCAGTCCCGCATCGCGATCGCTCTCGAGCTGGGCGACGGCGCGATCGCTCTCGAGCGCATGCCAAACAACAGTCGAATCGGGAGAAGATTTAGACAGCATGGATTTGCGAACTTAACGTATTCAGGCGCGGGTCGGAGTCAGGGTCTCCGTGGGGGAATGGCAATCGAGTCTAGAGTTTAGATTAACAAGCCGGCTGCCATGCTTCGTATGATGTAGGTAGACATCAATCGATCGGGGAGGACATCTAAATCATTTTTCTGGTTCGTCCAACTTTTATACAAAAAAATTATAAATTCAGATTGAAAGCTTATCGTTTATTATCTTTCGTCCCGGAAAACTGCCGAACCTCCGAAAGATCGATCGACGACGGACGATGTTGCCCATGAAGATTCGAAACCCAAGCGCACTCTACCTGCTCCAAGTCGCACTTCTGACCATCGCCTACCTGGTCTCAACCCAATTTATTGCCGTCCTGCCCGAACTCAACCATCGCATGCTGCCCATTGGACTGCCTGCGGCAATTTCCCTCGGCATCTTGCTGGTGGGTCAGTTGCGCTGGTGGCCCGGCGTCGCAATTGGGGCATTGCTCTACTCGGTGTGGGAAGGCATTCCGGTGCCGATCGCGATTGGACTGGCGATCGTGCTGACCCTACAAACCGTCGTGTCCATCCTCATCCTCAATCGCGCCGATTTTAGCCTCTCCTTCAACCGACTGCGGGATGTGGCGTGGCTGATTGGCGTTGGCGCGATCGCCGCGACCCTGGCTGGCGCCATTTTTAGTTCGTTCCTCCTATGCGCCAGTCCCCTCAAACCGTGGAGCGAGTTTCACGATATCTTGCGCCTGTGGTGGCTGACCGATGCTAGCACGATCGCCGTGGTGACGCCCCTAATTCTAACTTGGCAGCAAGAACGACCGCGCGAACTCTCGCTACAATACTGGCGATCGCACCCCAAACGCTGTGCGGAATTTATCGTCTGGCTGCTGATCCTGCTCGGCATTAGCTGGGTGGTCTTCAGCTCCCGCACGCGGGTCTACATTGCTAGCTATCCCCTCGAATACCTGCCCTTTCCCCCGGTGGTCTGGGCGGCACTGCGCTTTGGTCTGCGAGGGACGACCCTAGCCAATTTAATCGTCTCGAGTATTGCCATTTGGGGAATTGCTCGCGAGAGCGGTCCGTTTTTGAAAAATGCCGACACGCTGACCGAAGCGACCCTATCGCTCCATGCCTTCATCGGCGTGTTAGCCGTGACGGCTATGGTTTTAGCGACCGCCATCGCCGGACGCCAGAAAGCCGAAGAATCCCTAAAAAACTCTCAATCCAGCCTGATGAATGCCCAGCGCATCGCTCAGTTGGGCAATTGGGATTTACATCTCGACAGCGGTTACATGAAATGGTCGCTCGAACTGTACCGCATCCTCGGATGCAAGCTCTACGGTTGTCCCACCTCCCGCGAGTCCTTTTTGGAATTCGTCCATCCCGACGATCGCGAGTTAGTCCGCCAATCGTTCGATCGCGCCCTTGAGGAGGGCAAATTCTACTGTATCGACTATCGCTTGTGCCTCGCCGACGGATCCGAGCGCATTGTCTGCGAGCAAGCCGAGCGCAAAGATACCCGCTTGACCGGGATCGTTCAAGATATTACCGCCCGCAAACACGCCGAAGCCGCCCTGCGAGCCAGCGAAGAACGGTTTTCCAAAGCCTTCCACTCCACCCCCGTCGGGATCGGAATTTCGACCCTCTCTGACGGACGCTTTCTCAATGTCAACGAAAGTTTCGTCCGGCTGCTCGGGTATTCCGAAGCGGAAGTCCTCGGTTGCACCTCCATCGAACTCGGCATGTGGGTCGAACCCACTCAGCGCGATCGCCTCGTGGCTCAGTTAGACCGGCACAGTTCGGTGAGCAACCGCGAAATTCAGTTTCGCACGCGATCGGGCGAAATTCGCGACGGCTTGCTATTTATGGAACAAATCGACCTCGAAGGCGAACCCTGCATTTTAATGCTGATCGGCGACATTACCGAGCGCAAGCGAGCCGACAAGTTGAAACGAGACAAAGAAGCCGCCGAAGCCGCCAATATCGCCAAAAGCGCGTTTCTCGCCACCATGAGCCACGAACTGCGCACGCCGCTCAACGCCATTATCGGCTACAGCGAAATGCTGTACGAGGAAGCGCAGGAAATGCAATTGCCCGAGTTTAGCAAAGACCTGATCAAAATCCATACGGCGGGCAAAAACCTACTGGCTCTGATCGGCGATATTCTCGATTTTTCCAAGATCGAAGCCGGTCGGATGGATCTCTATCTAGAAACGTTCGATATTGCCTCGTTAATTGCAGAACTCGCCGACACCATTCAGCCGTTGGTCGAGAAGAACCGCAATACCCTCGAAATTCACTGTCCCGACGATATCGGGACGATCCGCGCCGACACCAATAAGGTGCGACAAATCCTGCTCAATCTCATGAGTAATGCCAGCAAGTTCACCGAGGACGGAACGGTTCGCTGTACCGTACGGCGGCAGCGCGATCCCGAGGACGCCGAGTGGATCGAGTTTTCGATTTCCGATACCGGCATTGGCATGAGTGCCGACCAGATTCGGCAAGTGTTCGATCCCTTTACCCAGGCGGACTCGTCCACCACGCGCAAATACGGCGGGACGGGACTGGGGTTGAGCATCACGCAAAAGTTTTGCCAGATGATGGGTGGCGATATTACCGTCGAGAGCGAGATCGATCGCGGCTCTACCTTTACCGTCACGTTTCCAGCCCAGGTTAACGCTCCCGCCCAAGACGACTCGCCCAACGGCGACGGAACGCCGATCTCCTCCCCTTTAGGGGCAAGGGCAAGAAGGAGAGCGGGAGAGCAGGAGAGCGGGGATAGTCCGCTCTAACCCCCATTGTGTCGTGACGAGGACAACACGGATTCCGGTGTTTGTTAAAAGTGTTGTCCGGCGAAATCCTATCGAGACGACGATCGCCCTAGTGCGGGTGCAGGGAGAGAATTAACCCGTCGGGGTTTTGACCCGAGCCAGCCAGCAACTGACATCGACTGCCAGAGTTTGCCCCAGCTGCAAGATCGCCCAATCGCGATCGCCGAGGGAATGGGTGCCGGATCGGGGGACAGTTTCGGTGGGGCTGGCTTCGAGCTGCGGGACGAGTTGACTCATCAGGTAAGTGAAAAACAGTTCTTGGGCGCGATCGAGGGCAAGGTTCAATTCGAGCTGGCGACCGATTTCGAGCAATTGTTGCAAGCGCTCCAGGTCTTGGGCTTGAGTCTCGCTTTGCCCCTCGTGCAGCAGGTGCCACAGCGATCGCAAAATTAACTGCTCTAAAATTTGCTTGGCTTCGCTAATGTTGAGATGCGCGTGCATGCGCTCGGCTTCGATCGCGATCGCGGCGAGTTCGCCCAATGCAGCGGTAATCGACTGGGGATCGCCACTCCCCAGAGCGCTCGTTTCCCGTTCCAACTCCCGTACGGCGGTCAGGGCGCGATGTCCCAAGGCAATTTCGGCAGCTACCTGCAATTCTTGCGGTACGGGGAATCCGTCGCGATGGAATGCCACTAACACGCCGTAATTATCCCGATAGACCTGAGTGTAGAGCTGATCCAGGCGCAACAGGGTTTCCTGGGTCAGCAGTCGCATGATCCGATGCCGTTCTTCGGCAAACAGGTCGCGCAGGCTGAAGGATTGCCCGTCTAAATGCCGATTCATCGTCAGGATGATATGGGCGGCGCTGGCTTCATTCAGGGCGTCGAATAGCTGCTGTTTCATCTGGGCGTAGGCGCGACGACCGGTAAAGGGACGAACGCAGCAGTGGAAGTCCCAGCCACCCAGGTGAACCACGGCAAACACGAAGCGAACGCTCTCGGTGGTAATCTCGGACACCAGTTGCAACTGTCCCATCGCCACCGACAGCATTCCCATCCGTTGCAGTTGGTAGTCCAGTTGGCTGGTGCGATAGCAGTAAAGCTGGTGGTCGGCGGCGTAGCTGGTAAATAGGGAGCTGATGGCGTAGTGAGCGGCAATTTGCTCTAGGCTAATTTGAGCCGGACGCACCAGATGCTCGTAAATCGCCGCGCCGTTATTGAAGAAATCGACATTACTCGGTGCCAGGGCGAGGTGTCCGACGAACTCGTCTTCGAGTTGCACCCCCGTCACATCCCCCGCCAATTCGATCGCGCGAGCGGCATAGCGCAAAATTTGCGTGCCTTCGGGGCGAGACAGTTCGTCGAAGAACCAGCCGCAACTGGTGTACATCAGCAGGGCGTGGCGCTGCATTTCCAACAGGCGCAGGGCATCGACGCGATCGCTGCTGTCGAGGGGACGGGGCGCGCATTTCTCGAGGAAGCGATCGATCGTCTCGCTGCGGCGATCGCGAATCACTTGAATATACTCGTCCCGAGCCTGCCAGGGATCGCGGAAATACTGCCGACCTGCCTGTTCGTAAATCTCGCTGAGGCGATCGCGCAACCCGTCGAGGGCATCGCGCAGGGGTCGCCGCCACTGTTGGTTCCAATCGCCCCCGCCGCCGCAGCCGCAGTCGTCTTGCCAGCGAGCTACCCCGTGGGAACAACTCCAGGCGGTGACGGGTTTGAGTTCGCACTCCCACGTCGGCGGACTAATGCTGAGGTAGTGGGCGAAGTTGGTCACCGTCCAGCCGCAGCGGGGAAATTCGTGGGTGACGGCATAGGCGACGCATTTTTCCGTGCCCCCTTTGTGGTGTCCGAAGGTTTCCCCGTCGGTGGCTACGGCAATTAATTGGGACGGTCGGCGATCGCCGTGGACGGCTAACCCCAAGCGCCCGCTAAAATGATGGGCATTGCTGAGGATATCGTTGAACCCCATATCCCGCGAGATCGGACCGTCGTAGAAGAAAATATCGATGTAGGGGCGATCGCCGTTCCTGGCATTCGACGGCTTCAGGTAGCAGCGATAGGGACGGGTGGGATCGATCTGTGCGCCCCCCACTTCGTGCCATTCGGGATCGGGATGCTCGGCGGTGGGCATCTGGCGAGCGCGTTGGACTTGGGAGGGGGCAAGGACGATAAACTGAATCCCTTCGGCAACCAAGGCTTCCAGGGTGGGGTAATCCACTGCCGTTTCCGCCAGCCACATCCCCTCGGGATCGCGACCGAAGCGCGATCGGAAGTCGGCTTTCCCCCAGCGAATTTGAGTCCGTTTGTCCCGCTCGCTCGCTAGGGGCATGATGATGTGGTTGTAGACCTGAGCGATCGCGTTTCCGTGACCGTCGAGGCGATCGCAGCTTTTCCGATCGGCTTCTAAAATGCGCTGGTACACTTCGAGATCGTGACTTTCCAACCAGCTCATCAGGGTCGGACCGATATTAAAGCTCAAATATTCGAAATTGTTGACAATATCGATAATTTCGCCCCGTTCGTTCAAAATGCGGGCAAAGGCATTGGGACGATAGCATTCGTAGTGAACCCGCTCGTTCCAGTCGTGGAAGGGTGCGGCGCTGGGTTGGCGCTCGATCGCGTCTAAGTACGGGTTTTCGCGCGGCGGCTGGTAGAAATGTCCGTGAACGGTGACGTAAATCCCTTGCGCCGTTTTCAGGGGATCGCAGGTTGCCGGATCGATCTCGGGCAGAATCGCAGGGACGGTCGATCGGTCGTCGGAGATCGAGTTAGATCCGAGGGGGGTTGCCTTAGAAGAAGTCATTGTTAAATGAATCTAAAATCTGAATCGAGGACAAAACACGATTGTGGAAGACTCGGTAGCGCGAACGCGGATGAACGCTACGCCAGTCGCGATTGAAAGTACTCCAACCGATTGCTCGGAAATGAATCGAAGGCGAAGGACGAAAACGCCAACGCGCAATCGAGGGGTTACATTGTTGCTAATTCTCTCCTCAAGCCCGTTCTGGCTCGTATCGATTGAGTAGCTCGACGTCAAGCTAACGGGAGTAACGGTCTCATTTTTCGGATCTTACCATCAAAATCTGTTGGACTCGTGGCGATCGTCACGCGGACTCGTGTCACCCCAAGTTCGCCATCGCCGCTCGGATTCGACCGGGGCGAGCGATCCCGCACCACTGGCTGTGCTAGAGTCCGAAAGACAGCGCCCGTTCGCGTTGTCCCTTGAATCTTCGACTGCTAGCGATAGTTCACACCATTTCCATGTCTGTCAAAAATCTGATTTTCTTAGTACTCTTATTATTCGTGCCGATCTCGTTTGCCGCTCATTGGTTGGAGTTGGGCGCGATCGCGATTTTCGTCACCGCCTGTCTGGCGATCGTTCCTTTGGCGGCGTGGATGGGAACGGCGACGGAGGAAATTGCCGTGCTCGTCGGTCCGACCGTCGGCGGACTGCTCAACGCCACGTTTGGCAACGCGACCGAACTGATTATCGCCCTGATTGCCCTCAACGCCGGATTGGTCAACGTGGTCAAAGCCAGTATCACGGGATCGATTATCGGCAACTTGCTGCTGGTGATGGGGCTATCGATGTTTTTGGGCGGATTGCGCTACAAGGAACAAGATTTTCAACCCGTGGTGGCGCGATTGAACGCTTCGGCGATGAATTTGGCGGTGATTGCCATCTTGCTGCCGACGGCGGTGGATTTTACCTCTGACGGGATCGCTGAAGTGACCATGCAGAAACTTTCCAGTGGCGTGGCGGTGGTGCTGATTGCCGTGTATGCCATGACGCTGCTGTTTTCGATGAAAACTCACTCTTACCTGTGCGATGTCGGCGAGGCTGAATTCGAATCGGAGGACGGGGAAGCCCCGGAAAAACCCAATCCCTGGTTGTGGGGTGGCGTTTTGCTCGCCTGTACGGTGCTGGTGGCGATCGAGTCGGAACTGTTGGTGGGATCTCTGGAAGAAGCCACATCCTATCTGGGACTGACGGCGCTGTTTACCGGGGTGATCGTCGTGCCGATTGTGGGTAATGCTGCCGAACACGCGACGGCGGTGACCGTGGCGGTGAAAAATAAGATGGATCTCTCGCTGTCGGTGGCGGTGGGGTCGAGCTTGCAAATCGCCCTGTTCGTGGCACCCGTCTTGGTGTTGGCGGGTTGGGTGTTCGGTCAGCCGATGGATCTCGATTTCAACCCGTTCGAACTCGTCGCCGTGGCGGTGGCGGTGCTGATTACCAATTCGGTCAGCTCGGACGGTCGTTCGGACTGGCTCGAAGGGATGCTGCTGCTGGCGACTTATATCGTGTTGGGGTTTGCTTTTTACTTCCATCCGCCGATTGAAGGACTCGGGTAATCTCTGGGGAACTCGGCGATCGCGCTTAAAATGGAAGCAAGGCGAGGGCGATGGAAGCGCGAGGTGGCATTTTGAGGAGCGATCGTGAAATCTTTCCATCTGGTCAAACAAGTTGTGTGGATCGTCGCGATCGCCCTAATGATGGCGGGAGCGGGAGGGGCGATTTACCTGTTTTCGATCCGATCCCGATCGAGTAGCTCGTCTGCATCTCCAACCCCGACGCTCTCCCCGACTCCCTCGCCGACCGAACCCGAACTGCCCTCAATTCCAGTCACGTTAGAAGCTACCCTCGCCGAATACACCGGTGCCGTTCACGATATCGCCATTGCTCCGGACAGTCGTACCCTCGTCAGCGCGTTCAATTATTCCAAGATTCAAGTTTGGGATTTAACGGATAAAACCCTCAAAAATACCTTACCCTTACCATCGCTGTGGGTCTATGCCCTGACGATCTCCCCCAACGGCGAGATGCTGATTAGTGCCGGGTGGCGGGAAATTAAAATCTGGCGGCTGAGCAATGGCGAGTTGATGCACGATTTTACCGCCCATTTGGGAGCCGTGTATGCCTTGGCGATCGCGCCGGACAATCGCATCCTAGTGACGGGGGGCGGCGATGGTAAAGTGAGCGTTTGGGATATTCGCCAAGACGCGCAAGGTAATGTGAGTCAGTCGGCCATTACCACGATTTCCGCTCATGCCAAAGCCGTGCGCTCGGTGGCGATCGATCCCGACCGTCGCTTTTTGGTCAGCGGGGGCGATCGCTGGGTGAAGGTGTGGCGGTGGGAAGCACAGGGACGGTTGAAACAGTCGCCGCTCTACGTTCTCGAAGGTCACGACAACGATATTCGCGCCTTGGCGATCGCGCCGGACGGTCGCACCCTGGCGAGCGGGAGTTTAGATCGAACGGTGAAACTCTGGGATCTCGAAACGGGCGCGTTAATTCAAACCCTCGAAGGTCACGCAGGACCGGTCTTATCGATGGCAATTCATCCGTCTGGCAAACTGCTGGCGACGGGGGGAGGCGATGATATGATTTATTTGTGGTGGCTCGATCGCGATCGGGACGGACAAATTCGGGGCAGGCAAGTGGCAACGATTACCGACCATTCAGGACCGGTCAAGTCATTACTTTTTGCCGATAACGGTCGTCTGTTAATTGGAGGCAGTAATGATAAAACGATTAAAATTTGGCGCTTGCCGGAATTGAGTACAATTCAGCCATGAAAATCTGAATTTTTTGCCGAATAATTCAATAAAATTGATTGATTTTAAAATATAAATTCTGAGGTAATTTCGTCAATCTACCCAGACCCGGATCGGCAATTGTCGAAATAAAAATTTTTCTACCCGACAGCGCGATCGAGACTGGTCAATTGGGAAATCTAAGGCTAGGGGCGATCGCGGTGACTAAAACCTCGCGATCGAAAACACCGGTCGGGGAGTTGCCCCTCACCCTTGTTGTTCC
>CAYQUF010000002.1:0-14067 GCA_964420595.1 uncultured bacterium | reverse complement strand
AAACCTCGCGATCGAAAACACCGGTCGGGGAGTTGCCCCTCACCCTTGTTGTTCCCCCCTGCCGTTAAGCTCTAGACAGGGTCGGCAAGTGGCACACGACAACAATCGCGATCGAGTACAACAAGATAGAGTGAAACTTAGAAGTGACAGTCTTCATCAGGGTGAGTTACTGTCTGTGAGTTACTGTCTGCATCCCAACTGTCCCAACCCGAGCGATCCGGCAAATGCCCACAAGCGCATTTGTCCCCATTGCGGATCGCCTCTACTGCTCAACGGTCGGTATCGAATCGTCAAAACCCTGGGCAGTGGGGGATTTGGCAAGACATTCGAGGTAGACGATCGCGGCGATTCCAGAGTCTTAAAAGTTCTCTATCGCAATCACCCCAAAGCCGTTACGCTCTTCCAGCAAGAAGCCAAGGTACTCGCGCGCCTGAAGCATCCGGGCATTCCCCGAGTCGAGTCCGACGGCTATTTCGTCTTCTGGCCCAAAGGCAGCGAAGCCCCGATTCACTGTTTGGTGATGGAAAAAATTGAAGGGGCAAATTTACAAGAATGGTTGCAACAGCAGGGCAAACCGATTAACGAAACCCAAGCGATCGATTGGCTGCGGCAACTGGTCGATATTTTAGAGCGAGTTCACCAGCAACACTATTTCCACCGCGACATCAAACCCCTCAACATCATGCGCCGTCCGAACGGACAACTCGCCCTGATCGATTTTGGCACGGCGCGAGAGGTGACCGGAACTTATCTCAATAAAGTGGGCGGCGGTCAAAACGTTACCGAAATAATTTCGGCCGGCTATACCCCACCGGAGCAAATTAACGGTAAAGCCGTCCCCCAATCAGACTTTTATGCCCTCGGTCGCACCTTTGTCTATCTCCTGACCGGAAAGCGACCGACGGAATTTCTCGAAAATCCCCGTACGGGAAAATTAATCTGGCGAGAGGGCGCGCCTCAAATTTCAGACCCTCTGGTTCAGACGATCGACTACATGATGGCACCGTTTCCAGGCAATCGCCCCCAACACGCTGGGATGATTTTGCAAACGCTGGCTGAGGTGGAGCCGGATACTCTGGTGTCCAAGCCCGGACGCTGGTCGGTGGGACGCACGGACTCAACCGGAGGCGGTCGTTCTCTGGGCAAGTCGGGCAAGTCGGATCGCACCAATAGTTCCGGATTGCGGGCGGCGGGGGTATCTTCGACGGGTGCCCGTTTGAATACGGCGGGTGCCAAGTTGCGTTCGACGGGAGGGAAAGTCAAAAAATCGTTCCCTTCCATTCAATTTCACCCGAATTGGCTGGCTTACGGCGCGATCGCGCTGATTGCGGCAGGACTGCTGCAAATCTACGGTTACGCCCGCTATCGGGAGTTTCCCATAAATCCCGTCCGCGCGATCGCGTGGTTGCCGAGCAGCTTCCAATTGCGACACAGCCTGACTCGCGAGGTGGGTTTTGTCAAAGCGGTGGCGGTGAGTCCTAACGGTCAAACGCTGGTCAGCGGCAGCTACGGCACGATGAAGTATTGGGATCTGAAAACGGGGAACCACATTCGCACCCGCTTGGGTCACTCCAGTTGGGTCAACGCACTGGCATTTAGTCCCGACGGGACAATCCTCGCCAGCGGCAGCGAGGACAAGACGATTCGCCTGTGGAACTTACAACAACGGGTGCGACGGCTGACGATTACGGGACATGGAGGTGCCGTAAATGCTCTGGCGTTTAGCCCGGACGGTCAGTGGTTGGCGAGCGGAAGTAGCGACGGGACGATTAAAGTTTGGGATCCGACTAACGGTCGCTTGTACTATACGTTAAATGGTGGCGGGGGTCGCATTAACGCGATCGCGATCGGTCCGCAAGGCAAGTCTTTAGCCAGCGGCAGCGACGATGGCACGGTGAGGTTGTGGAACTTACAGACGGGACAGTTGGTGACTTCGTATCAGGTTCACTCGGCACCGGTGCAATCGGTGGCGATCGGTCCGAAGGCAAAGTTCTTAGCCAGCGGCAGCAAGGATAACACCCTCTCGATCTGGAACTTGTATACTGGCGAACACATGCATCGGCTCGAAGCTGGGAAGAATGGGGTGCGATCGCTGGCATTTGCGCCGGATGGAATGCTCGCGAGCGGCAGCGATTTTATTCAGATTTGGGATCCCGCCAGCGGTCGCCAGCGACACCTGTTAAGGGGACATACCCGCTATATCAGCAGTCTGGCGACGAGTCGAGATGGCAAAACGCTGGCGAGTGGCAGTTACGATAAAACCATTAAGGTGTGGAACCTGCCTTAGATGGCGTAATATTTCTAGAATAGACGTCGAACTCAACGACCTGGCGGGTTTGCTCCCAGGCAAGCCCGGTCGGGTTCGATCGCTTTTCGCTCGTTTCGTTCTGGAGTGCGAGCATGACCAAATACTTTTTAATCGGTCTTTTTGTCGGCATTACTTATTTTTTTAGTAAATTCAAAATTGTCAATCAAGGGCAAGAAGCCTTAGTCGAACGCCTCGGCTTGTACAAGCGAAAACTCGGGCCGGGACCACACGTTTTGTGGCCGCTCGAATCGATTGTTTGGGAAGATACGAGTCGAGAGCGCGTGTTGGATATCAAACCGGATAAAGCCATTACTCGCGATAACGTCTCGTTGCAGTACGACGCCGTGGTGTTTTGGCGCGTCCTCGAATTAGAGCGCACGTACTACGAAATTGAAAATGTCGAACAAGCGATCGTTAACTTAGTGATTACGACCCTGAGTTCGGAAATCGGTCGTCAGAATTTAGGCGACATCGTGGCGTCGCGAGGCGAGTTAAACCAAACCCTATTGCGTCAATTGGACGAAGCGACCGAATCTTGGGGCGTGAAAGTGTTGCGGGTCGAAGTGCAGCGATTGACTCCCTCCGATACCGTGATCGAGTCGATGGAAAAGGAACAAGCTGCCGACATTCAACGCCGCGCCCTAGTATTAGAAGCAGAAGGAACGGCAGAAGCGCTGCGCCGCATTTCAGAGTCGCTCCGTTCGGCTCCCAATAGTAAAGAAGTTTTGCACTTTTACATTACCAAACGGTATGTCGAAACGAGTTCGAAACTGAGCGAAAGTCCGAACTCTAAAGTCATCTTTATGGATCCCAAAGCCCTGTCAGAAGCCTTAGAAGGGGTTATCGGTCATGACGAACCGCGCGATATTACCGGGAATGGTTCGGGAAATGGAACCCCTTAAGCCCGAGTGTCTCTAAAAATGCGATCGCTCACTCGGCACACGTCAAACATCGGTCGGACGTCGTGAACTCTCAGGATATCCGCCGAACCGACAATCGCCGCCGTACACGCAGCAGCCGTCCCCCAAATGCGGTCTTTGGGATCGCTGCGTCCTAAAATCCGTCCGATAAAACTCTTGCGGGAGACACCCACGAGCAAGGGACAGCCGAGGGAGCGAAACGCGGGCAACTGTTGCAGTAGGGCAATATTTTGGTCGTGGGTTTTGGCAAAGCCGATCCCGGGATCGAGAATAATGCGATCGCCCGCGATCCCCGCCGCCACCGCCGCATCCCGCCGTTGTTCGAGAAACTGATAAATCTCGCCGACGAGGTCGTCGTAATCCGTGAGTTGCTGCATGGTTTGGGGCGTTCCCCGCATGTGCATCAACACGATGGGAATGCCCAATTTGGCAACGACCGAGAGCATTTGCGGGTCGGCAAGACCGCCACTGACGTCGTTGATCAGGTCGGCTCCGGCTGCGACGGCCGCTTCCGCCACGGGAGAGCGGGTGGTATCGATGGAAATGGGCACCGACAGGCGCGATCTCACTTGGTTGAGAACGGGCAACACGCGATCCAGCTCGGTTTCGACTGAGATTTCGGCAGCACCCGGTCGGGTCGATTGACCGCCAATGTCTAAGATATCCGCTCCGGCATCAACCAACTCTCGGGCGCGATCGCGCGCTAGCATTGGGACATCGAATTCTCCCCCATCGCTAAAGCTATCGGGAGTTACGTTGAGGATCCCCATCAGATAGGTTTGCCGACCCCAATGGAAAACGCGATCGCGGATTTGCATCAAACTCTACCCATTTCCCCGGTACGGATGGCTTGCAGTTCCCCCAATTCTACAGATCGGGCGATCCCGAGTCTGTATTGAGTCGGGGTTTACTGATAGTTAACAATCCGAGCAAAGCCATCCGGTTTGAGGCTCGCACCGCCGACGAGAACGCCATCAATTTCCGATTGCGCCATAATATCGTCGATATTGCCCGGCTTCACCGATCCGCCATACTGAATCGGGACGTCGGGATTGCTCAGTTTCGAGCGAATTAAGCCGATGACGCGATTGGCTTCTGGGGCTTCGCAGGTTTCTCCCGTCCCAATCGCCCAAATCGGTTCGTAGGCAATTACCAGGTTTTGTTGGTCGATATCGACCAAGTCTTTTTCGAGCTGGCTGTAAATGTGGGACTCGATTTCGCCTGCATCGCGTTGCTGCTTGGTTTCGCCCACGCACAAAATTGGGGTCAAGCCATGACGTTGAGCGGCTTTCAGGCGCAAATTGACGGTTTCGTCCGTTTCGCCAAAATATTCCCGCCGTTCGCTATGACCGACGACGACGTAGCGGACGCTCATCTCGGCAAGCATCGGACCGGAGATTTCGCCGGTATAGGCGCCCGAATCTTCCCAGTGAATATTTTGGGCGCCCAAGCGAACCCGACTGCCATGTAAATTTTTCGATAGCACGCCCAGAGTCGTGTAGGGCGTACACAAAACGATTTCCCGATCTTCGGGAGTTCGATCGAGTTGCGAGACAAACCCTTGCAGAAATTCCAGTGCTTCTGCTTGGGTCTTATGCATTTTCCAGTTACCAGCAAGAACGATTCTTCGCACGGGTGGTTCGGTCTACTCCAGAACACTACACATGCCTGCTCTAGCAACATCGTTCTCAGCGTCAAACCACAAGGGGTTCTCTACCGCTGCGCTGCACTCCCAAAAAGTTCGGGGGCAATCCATCTCGGGCGGGGAATGACCTGGAACGCTCGCGAAGCATATGCCGTCGGAACGGAATCGCGATCGCGCAAGAGCAAGCTTTAGAACCCTTTCCCCGCGACGGGGGCGTTCCCAAACGAGCGATCGAGCCAGATCGTACGGAACTGCCATCTGACCGGACGGTTTGGGACGGCTGAGGATCTGCTCGACCGGGGAACCAGACCTCGGACGTTCGGACGAACCTACTTGTTTGGCAGATTTGCGATATCGGCTCTATGTCCCTCAGTTAGGCGGGTTCCTTCCCTGAATCTCAAGATTCCGACCAGAGCCATCCTGGTTGATTGAGTTTGACGAATGCCGACTGTTTCAGCCGAACGCTTGCCAAAAAAACCTTAACAACTTAGGAGTCTACCACGAAACGCTAGCGGTTTTAACCGGATCGTCGTTTTTCCCAGGGGATCGCAAGTCAGTTGGGCAATCGTCACAACGGTCTTTGGGGGGAGGAGAGGGGGCATCTCGGGGCGAATGGGAAACAGTCTGGGCGCGATCGCAGTTGGGGCGAAATAGGCGATCGCTCGACGGTTGCCGGGATCGGGGTACGCCTCGTTTTGTGGCATAGGACTGCCCGATTTCCGTATAACTCCCCACTATAACCGAAGTAGAGGTCGGGAACGAGGGATGGTCACTATGAAATTACGGACGATGAAACACGGATTAGACGAGCGCGAATGCGACGAACGCGGTTGCCTGTTTGTCGAAGATCCAGACGAACGCGATCGCTTGGTGTGCTTGCGCTGCGGTCGAACGCGAACCATTGAAGCTGAAGAGGAAGAAATGGGGGCGGGATCGTTCGTGCTGATGCTCTTGAGCGCGATCGCCTTTGCACTGCTATTAGCTTGATCGCCCTATTCTCCCACAGCGATCGACCCAGCCATCGATCGAAAGGCGCGATTTAAAGACTTCCCCCTTCAAGTCAACCGCAGAAGAGGGATCTCGAGATCGCGCTAAATTTCGGTAAACTTCAGAGTGCCTACCGAATCGGATCGCCAATCAAAACCTTCTAAACTTTGCTCTCATTGCGGATTTTATCCCGCTCGAACCAAGACCCGTTGCGTTTTGGGACGCGAAGACTGCCGCACCATTTGCATGGTGTGAGGTAAAACGCCCACTAACGAGGCGAAGGCTTCATCAGGCACGCGAGCAATGGTTTGGCGATCGAAATAGTGTTCGAATTGGGTCAGCAGCATTTGCGCTCGCTGTAAGGGAACCGGGTTTTCCGTGAGTTGCTCGGTCAAGCGAACCCAGTGACGCCGAATCGTGTACGCTTTTTGGCGCTGTTCGTATTCCTCTGGATACACCAGGGATAGGTCGCCGACGGGAACGATTTGCTGGACGCCCACGTCGAAAAAGCCGCCAACCGCAGCTCCCGGTCCGGCAAATTCAGCATGAAAGCGCTTGTAAATAATCACGCCATTGCGACGGCGGTTGTCTACCATCAGCAATTGACCGCTATTGAGTTGGGTCAGTAGCTCGGTGGAACCGACCGTTTTGAGCACTAGTTCCCGACGAGTCCCTGGGTTGGTAGTCTCCCTGGATCCGGAGGAATCCGCAGCCCGAGAACGGTCCGCCGGAAAGTTCGCCTGGGAAGAAGCGCTTTGATTGTAATTTTGATGTTGGCGATCCATTAGAAATTCACGCTCCTATAATTCGTGCACCCCACCCCGGAATAGCGCTGCCCGCTTTGTGTGTAACCCCTGTGCCAACTTTTAACAGCGCCTGTTGTTACTCCGCGCACTTTGCTTGCATTTCTATTGTCGCCCCTGGGAGAGAGCGAACGTGCAAAATTTAGTTAAAGCTTTGCGCTGGCATATTAAAGATTTTTAATTCCATGTTAGAGATGCAACCGGCAACAGCGCTACCGTAATATTACGGATTTAACGATCGCTGGTTCGGATTGATTTGTGCAACAGCAACCGACGCGGTTGACCGAGCAGCCAAGAGCGCCAGCTACACTCGGATTGACGCACTTGATAGCCTGCTTTGGCATACAGGCGTCGGGCGCGATCGTTATTTTCCAGTACGTGCAAGTAGATATCTGGAAAGCCCCACTCCCAGGCTTTGCGTTCGCACGCTTGCAGCAATTGCCGCGCCACCCCCCGACGGCGTTTTTCGGCGGCAACGGCTAAATTTGAAATATACGGATGTTGAGAACCACCCCAAGGCCACGATGCCACCGAACGCAGTGCGATCTCCACGGTTCCGGCGAACCGCTTGGCATCTCGATTCATCGTAGCGCGATCGAGCGCCACAAAGCAAGCATAGTGGGGGGCAGGGGCGCGCAAGCGATAGCGTAAATCTTCGTAAATTCCCAAACGAATCAAGGGATACACCCAATGTTCGAGTCCCTGACCGCTGTGAAAGCTATCGGCGAGGAGTCCCGCTAAATCGGTCGCGTCTTGGGGACGAGCAGGACGAATCGAGAGTGCTAGGGGATTGGCACTCGATGCTTCGGGTTGAAGGGAGGGGCGTTCGGGGAAACTAGAGAAGCAGGGATTCACGAGTTCGATATTTCGTCTCGAATAGAGGATTGGGCGATCGCGCTCGTTCGGGGCTTGACTGTTCTATTATCCTAAAGGCTGCCGAGGGAAAATTTTGCACCCATCGGCAAGTTTTCTAGAGGGAGGTCGGGCGAGACTCCGAACTGCCGCAAATTATAGCAAAGCCAGGTCTCGGGCGTGCCGTCGATCGCGACTTTCTCTCGATCCATTCAGGTCGAGGGCGCGTCGGTCCCGACGGAACCCCAATCGATACGAGTGAGGGTCGCGTCGGTCATTTTTTGCGGATTGGGCGTCTTTGGAGGGGTCGAGATAAAATTAGGACAACTCGACTGACTGAGGATTTCTACCAGTTCAATGGCAGGCTCGAGTTAAGATAAATAGGGGTGCATCGATAACTAGCGCTGTCTGGATGGCATGGCGCAACTCAGCGCGATCGCGTCGGTATCTCGCGTCTTTGACCCGATGTTGCTGGGCGATCGGATTCGCGATCGCCGGGAATTGTTCCCGGACGCCACCGGTTTGACCCGCACGAACGAACCCTCTACCCCCGAGATTCTCTTGGATTTGGATAGAACTGCCCTTGCCGCAGGAACGCAGTGCATGACCTCCGAAGCCACCCATAAACCGAAAATTCTGGTTGTCGATGACGAACCGGATAATTTAGAACTGCTCTACCGCACCTTCTACCCGGAATTTGAGGTGCTTTTGGCAGATAGCGGGCAGCAAGCACTGAAAGTGCTCGCCCGAGAACCCGATATTGCGACCATTATTTCGGATCAGCGCATGCCGACGATGAGCGGCACCGAATTGCTCAGTCTGACGGCAACCCAATATCCCGATATCATTCGGATTATTTTGACAGCCTACACGGATGTAGACGATCTCGTCGATGCGATTAATTCGGGCAAGGTGTTCAAGTACGTCACCAAGCCGTGGAATACCCGACAGCTCAAAGCCGTGGTGCGTCAGGCGGTCGATACCCATAACGTCCTCAAAAGGCGCACCCGAGACTTGTGCCGCACGCTCCGACAAGAATCGTTGCTGAATGCGGTGATCAATACGATTCGATCGCGCACCGACCACCGCCAGATCTTGCAAACGATCGTCGAGACGGTCGGACACATGTTTGAGGTGAGTTGCTGCATCTTGCGTCCGTTTCAAGACGAGCAAATTGGCGAGGAATGGTTTGTCTACACGGGGCGATCGTTTCCGGTGGAGTCCGAGGCGCAGCGCGAGGCGCTAGTTCCGGTTCTGGCTCGTACGGTCTGGGAAACTCAAGACGTAACGGTGATTAACGATGTCGCTGCCGACGATCGCGTCAGTGGAGACTTGGCGAGTGCCTGTCGCGATGCCGAGATCCGCTCTAGCCTGATCGTGCCGCTGATCGCGCAGCAGTACGACGATCCGTCCCAGTTTTCCCTCCTGGCTGTCTTGGCGCTCCACCAATGCGGCAGTCCGCGAACGTGGCAGGATGACGAAGTGCAGTTGGCAGTGATGGTAGCCGAACAGGCGGCGCTGACGCTGTCTCAGGCTCGCACTTACGAACGGATGCGCTTGCTAGCACAAAGAGAGTCTCTTGTCAATACGATCACCACGGCAATTCGGTCGAGTTTGGAACCGCAAGAAATTTTTGCCGCGATTACCGAGCAATTGGGCAAAGCCATGGCGGTAGACGGTTGTGCCCTGTCGCTGTGGACGGAGCAAGACGAATTCGTGCAATGCGTGGGCTTGTATGACGCGACGGATCCGAGTCCGCAAACGTGCGAGGGCGATTGTGCGGGAACTCACGCCGTCCCGATTCCCTCCCAATCCGTGGTGCCGATCGCGGGCAATCCCGTCCTGCAAACCTTATTGCAGCGGCAAGATCCCGTGGCGATCGACAATTTAGACCGCCATCCGGAACTCAACGTGTACGATCTGCCGTTGCGATCGCCCGCTAAAGCCTTGCTGATCGTGCCGCTGATCTGCGAGGGGGACATTATCGGCAGCATTTCGCTGCGACAAAACCACCAGCCTCGCGCGTGGAAATCCTTCGAGATCGATCTAGCTCAAGCGGTAGCCTCGCAAGCGGCGATCGCGGTGCAGCACTCGCGCCTGTATCGAGAAACCCGACAGCAAGCCGAACGCCTGCTCGAATTGGACCGTCAAAAAACCGAATTTTTTCAAAACGTCTCCCACGAGTTTCGCACCCCCCTCACCTTAACCATCGGTCCATTGGAAACCGCCGTCTCCGAAGGGAAAGATTTACCTCACGAACAAGCGGCGATCGCCCTGCGCAATTCCCGCCGACTGCTACGATTGGTCAACCAACTCCTCGACTTGCAACGCCTCGACGCCGGACGGATGCAAGCGAGATTTCGACCGTCGAATCTGGCTGAATTCGTGGCTCAAACCATCGAATCGTTCCGACCCTACTGCCACCGCAAAGGGTTGAATTTAATTGCCGACTTGCACCCGTGCCCGCAAATTTATTTAGATTTAGAAAAATTCGATAAAGTTCTGTACAATTTGCTCTCCAATGCCATGAAATTCACCCCCGCTGGCGGCACGATTACCGTCAGAGTCAGCGCGGCGGGAGATCGCTGTTTCATGCAAGTGAAAGATACTGGAATCGGTATCCGCGCCGATCAAATGCCCGAATTGTTCGAGCGATTTCGCCAGGCGGAAGGATCGGCGAGTCGTTCTTACGAAGGTAGCGGATTGGGATTGGCGTTGGTCAAGGAATTGGTCGAACTGCACGGGGGCAAAATCTCGGTGGATTCGGTGTATGGCGAAGGCAGTACCTTTACCGTTTGGCTGAGCGCCGGAAGCACCCATTTACCCGCCGATCGCATTATCGAAGTACCTGCCGAATTGCAGCCCAGTCGCGCCTCGGTAGAGCTAGCGGATTTGGAAACGGAATTATCGAGCGAACCCGATCGCGCGGCGAGTCCGGAATTGGCGATCGCCACCGATCTCCCGAGCGAAACCAACGGCAAAGCAGTCTTTGCCCTCCCAGAACAACCCTCTGTCTTGTTCGTAGACGACAATCCCGACCTGCGAACCTACGTTCGTGGCATTTTAACCCATCAGGGCTATCGGGTGTGGCTGGCGCGCAATGGTGCCGAAGGGTTCGAGATCGCCCGCGATCGCCATCCTGACTTAATCGTGGCAGATTTGATGATGCCGCTGGTGTCCGGGTTGGACATGATTCGAGCGATTCGATCGGATGAGGCACTGCGGGGAACGCCGATTATCCTGCTGACGGCGAAGGCGAACGAAGATACCCGCATCGAAGGGGTGGAGCAGGGGGCAGATGCCTACTTGTCCAAACCGTTCAACGATCGCGAACTGCTCGCGCAAGTACGCAATTTAATCGCCCTCAAACAGAACGAACGCCGGGTAGCGCAGTTGAACGCTTACTTGACCGAGTCGGTGCTGAAGCGATTTTTACCCGAGTCGATGGTGCGCAAAGCCGCCGCTGGAGAGTTGGCGCTGGATTTGCAACCGGAACCGAAGTTAATCACGATTGTGTTCAGCGATATCGTCGGATTTACAGAATTAGCCAATACCTTGCGATCGCGCCGAGTGGCTGAAATTCTCAACGAATACCTCGCCGAAATGACCGAAGCAGTGTTCGAACACGGGGGAACCGTGGACAAGTTCGTCGGCGATGCCGTCATGGCGATTTTTGGCGCGCCAGAGGAGATGAATCCCAACCAGCAAGTCCAACAAGCGATCGCGGCAGTCCGACAAATGCACGATCGCCTCGACCGCCTCAACCAACGCTGGCAAGATCGGGGCTTGGGTCGAGTGCGCTTCCGCTGCGGCATCCATCAAGGCACGGCGGTGGTAGGAATGTTTGGCGGACCCGAACGAACCGACTATACGGCGATCGGTCCGAGCGTCAATATTGCCGCGCGATTGCAAGAAGCCACCGATCCCGACACGATTCTCGTCTCGGCAGCCGTCGCCGACTATTTAGATGATGAAGAGATTGTCAAATTTCAGCCGTTGAAGTTTAAAGGCGTGGATGAAACCGTGCTGACCTTTATCGTACACCCTGAAGCGAAACCCAGTGCCTCGGTGAATTCTTAGCGCCCGTTCGACTGATAGGAAAAACCCGAAGATCGATCGCCGCGATTCATCTTGACGCTCACCCAATCTGGTAGAGCGCGAGCCTTCTCACGAGCTTAAGTAAATAAACCCATTTTGCCACTGGGCATTTTGGTACGCCAATTGGTCTTCGCCATCGCCAGTTGCTCGTCAGACACCTTGGCATCGGTTAAATCGGCACCGCACAGGTTCGTTTCTCGCAGGTTGGCATAGCGCAGGTAAGCATTGGTCAAATCCGCACCGCGCAAATCCGCTCCGCCCAAGTTGGCATAACTCAGGTAGGCATGGCTTAAATTGGCATCGCGCAAGATCGCGTAATTCAAACTGGCTTGACCGAAATCGCAATCGTGCAAGTCCGCTTCTTTGAGATTTGTCTTGACCAATTTGGCTTCGCGAAAATTCGACTGGGACAGATCCAATTGCTGCAAGTCCAGACCGCCGAGATCGCTGTCGGAAAAATCGCGCTCTCCCCTACGATAGTTGGTTTTAACTTGCGTGACGCTCATGCGAGGAGATTGACCGCTAGAGGGACGAGAGGAAAACGAGCGGGATCCGCTGCCCGTCGTGCGATCGCCCAGTTTGTCGAACGTTTGCCCTTCTTTGCGCGCGCGAATAGCACGAGCCAGCCGCGTGGTTTGGGGGACGAACGAATCGCTACGCACGTCCACTTCAGTATCCTCTTCCGTGGAGTGGGAGGGTTGGAGATGGGTGGCGCGGGATTGAACTTTCGTCGTCGCCGTTGCCGGTTGTTCGAGCGCCTCAAGGACTTCAACCGCCGATTGATAGCGATGGCGCACCGATACTTCCAGCATTTTTTCGAGAATCCCGGCAAATGGTTCGCTCACTCGAATGCGATCGCGCCACGCAATTTCGCCCGTGGTGGTATCGTAGCCGAGATGCTTGGGCGACTTTCCGGTCAGCAGGTACAAGCAGGTGACTCCCAAGGCATAGATATCGCTGGAGTAGACCGGACGCAGTGCCATTTGTTCGGGAGGCGCGAATCCCGGCGTTCCAATAGCGATAGAAGTGAGGGCAGTTTGTCCGGATCCCTCGCCCATCATCATGGTTTGACTGACTTGGTCTTTCACCGCACCAAAGTCAATCAGAACCAGTTTCTTGTCAATTTTGCGCCGAATGATATTGGCAGGCTTGATGTCGCGGTGAATCACCTGACAGGAGTGAATGTATTGCAGGACGGGCAGGATTTCTTGGAGAAATTGACGCACGCGCTGCTCGTCAAATAGCCCGGTTTTCTTAAGTTCCCGCTTGATAGTCGCGCCGCTGACGTATTCTTGAACGAGGTAGAATTGGCGATCGGCTTCGAAGTAATCGAGCAATCGGGGGACTTGCGGGTGGTTGCCGATTTTGCCCAGGGTTTTGGCTTCGCGCTCGAACAAATCCCGCGCCATTTGCAGTAAATTAGAGGCAGTGGAGGCAGGGCGCAATTGCTTGATCGCGCAGGTGGGTTGACCGGGCAACGACAGATCTCGCGAAACGAACGTCGCGCCAAAGCCCCCCTGACCCAAAACTTTGATCGCCACATAGCGACCGTGCAGCAGGAGAGAAGTCCCACAAGCCTGGCACTTGCGAGCGGTATTGGGGTTTTTAGGATTGGGACAGTCTGGATTTACGCAGTAGCTCATTCAAGTTACCCGGATGTTACTTAGCTGCCATACAGCGACGCGCTGCACGCCTGTCTCGGTCTTCACTTTAACTACACCGGCACGGACGACCATTTCAGTCCCGACGTGCAGTCAAATTTATTTCGATTATCGCCCAACCGCGAGCCGGACATCGACGGGCAATCCCTTGAAACCAGGGTCAGTTTATGATTATCCTAACAGTTTTAGTCCAGATGCCCGGAAGAGCTGGGGTCTTGGCGACTCAGTCGTAGACCTCCCCACTATTAGACTGCCCAAGTCGAGGATCGAGATGCACCCTGGTTTATATCTTTGTCGAAGTTTTACACAAACTGTCCGGACACTCGATTTGCTTTACGAAGTCTAGAAAATTCTCGGCTGAGGTTGTGGCTGGGGATGGGGGTGTGTTATGTTGGTGGTTACGGGCGATTAGCACAGTGGTTAGCGCGCTTCCTTCACACGGAAGAGGTCACTGGTTCGAATCCAGTATCGCCCATTTTGGCAATTTCGCACGGGAGATGGAACGTCGCTCAGGTCGCTCCCCCGGATGGGACGGGTTTGTCGTGGGCGATCGCTTTTTACCTTACTCAGTGTCGATTGTCAATCCTTGACGAAAGGTTTTAATCGCCTGGGTGAGCGATCGATTTAAGCATTTCGTGTAATTTCGAGATTGTCACGATTTCGAGCGTTCCTTCACAGTGGGTTAAACGAATTCCCGGAATGCCTTCAAAGCTAGATGCGATCGCTTGGAATTGTTTCCAAGAAACTCCGAAGGTTTGTAATCTCTGTTCGCTGGTGGAAGTCGTCGCGTTGG
>CAYQUF010000001.1:45087-100912 GCA_964420595.1 uncultured bacterium | reverse complement strand
CTCTTGACTATTTACAGCGAAGGGGTCCGTTCCGGCGGTTTGACTCCATGGCGACAGTGCCCGATGGATCTGCGCCGCGTACGGGCGGTTCGCGAACCGCCCCGACCCAATGACTCGATCCGGTTGGATGGTTAATACACGAGCGATCGCTGCTATAACCCCGAGAATTAGCGCTCGCGCAATTCAATAATATTTTCTTTCACGGTCAGGTCGTAGTCGCCAAAAAAGTCTTGCCCGAGCAACCCGGTTTTGAGAGCGGGGCTGGCGATGCCAACCGTGACATCTTGCTTGACAATGCCGCCGACGGTAATGGAATCGACTTGAGCGAGATCGAACTCGACATTGGCTTCGCTGGCAGTATCGGCAACGCCGCGACCGGTCGGTTCGAGATCGAGCGCGTTCGCCACGGTTTGCGTCAGTAACGTTCCGCTCGCGCCCGTATCCAGCAGCATCTCGACGGTGAGATCGCCATTAAACGTCACGTCAATCACGGGAATGCCGCTATCTCGCCGCTTAATCGGCACCCGCACGAGTCCCGATTCCGCCGTTCCGTCTGGGGAATCCGCTCCGACGGGACCGGGACAAATCGAATCGAGTTGAACGACATTGCCCGCATCGTCCACGAGGAAGCACCCTTCGTACTCCTGGGCGATCGCCGCGATCGGCATCAATGCCATCGAGATCGTGGCAATCAACAATTGTTTGACTGGTGTCGTAACTTGCATCGGACGCACTTCTAACCCGAATTTGACCATCGCGATCCGCTCGAACCGGGCAGATCGCCTTAATTTCAGGATTCCCCCCTACCTCCATTTAAGCTCACGCTGCGGGGAAGACGCCGCCGCGCGATCGCCGAAACCGCCGCAGCCAATGCGATCGCATCTTTACACGAACGCACCGATATCCCCTCCCTTCCAGAGCAACTCGTGGGATAATATTGCCGATCGGTTCGCATGTCGAGGTCATTATGTCCCTATCTGGTGCCCAACCCGCTTTGTTAGTGTTGATGGACGGAAGCTACTATCGAGGATGGTCGTTTGGTGCGAGAGGCACGACTGTCGGCGAAGTCGTGTTTAACACGGGCATGAGCGGCTACCAGGAAGTGTTGACCGATCCGAGCTACCGGGGTCAACTGATTACCTTTACCTATCCCGAACTGGGCAACGTTGGCGTCAACCCGGATGACGAAGAATCGTCCCGTCCCCAAGTCAGCGGCGCGATCGCCCGTAACATTTGCGCCCGTCCGAGCAATTGGCGATCGACCCAGTCGCTCCCCGACTACCTCGCCGAACACGGCATTCCCGGCATTTACGGCATCGATACCCGCGCCCTCACCCGCAAAATTCGGTCGTCCGGTGCCATGAACGGCGCAATTTCCAGCGAAATTCTCAATCCGGAAGAATTGCTGTCTCGGGTACAATCGGCTCCCAACATGGAAGGATTGAACTTAGTGCCCGAAGTGACCACGCCCACGGTTTACGAGTGGTCCGAGCAAACCAACTCCGTGTGGGAATTTCGCCTTAGCGGACCGGCGGCGACCGACAAACTCACCGGCGATCCCCTAACCGTCGTCGCCGTGGATTTTGGCATCAAGCGCAACATCCTGCGCCGCCTTGCCAGCTACGAGTGTCGCGTGATTGTCGTACCTGCCAATAGCTCCCCCGAAACCATTCTCCAATACGATCCCGACGGCATCTTTTTGTCGAACGGACCGGGCGATCCGGCGGCGGTGACCGAGGGGATCGAAACCACCAAAGCCTTGCTGCAAAGTCAAAAACCCATGTTCGGCATTTGCTTGGGTCATCAAATCATGGGACTGTCGCTGGGGGCAAAAACCTTCAAACTCAAATTCGGACATCGCGGCTTGAACCAACCGGCGGGATTGCAGCGTCAGGTGGAAATTACCAGCCAAAACCACGGCTTCGCGATCGACGCCGATTCGCTCTCTCCCGAGGTCGAAATTACCCACCTCAATCTCAACGATCGCACCGTGGCGGGATTGCGTCACAAAACCTTGCCGCTATTTTCCGTGCAGTATCACCCCGAAGCCAGCCCCGGTCCCCACGATGCCGACTATATGTTCGAGCAGTTCGTGCAATCGATGCGCCAGGCACGGCAAGCCAAGCAAGCTGCCACGCCGTCTACGTAATACAGCTGTTGTGATTGGTGTCGCGTCCCTCAGTGGAGGAAGGCAACCCGAGAACCCGAGACGTGTTTTCGATCGAAAGTCGGGCGATCGCGGTTTTTCCCCTAGACAAAGCTTCCAAAAGCTTTTATGATTTAATGTCAACTCTATACTCGGTCGGTCTCTGAGTTCGCGTGCGGGTCACTCAACCCTCACCGCCAGCGAGCCGCTCCGAAGCAACGCCGATTGCGTTGGGTTCTGCGATCGTCGCTCGACCCTCACCGCGATTGGAACGGGTTGACCTCGATCGCTCGATTGGCTCGGATCGCACGAGTCGCGAGCATCTTCACTCTGGAAACCCCAACTCGGACATTCGCGAGCGATCGAAAAACTCGAACGGCAACTTGCCTTCGGGAATTTTCCGTGCTATAGCAGTAGGGTTTCCCATACATGGAAGGAATTTTAGATGAAGGGAGGAGGACGCTATTCCTGATCCACTAAACCTGACTGTTAGCCTCAGAGGCACTCGCGAAGTCAGAAGTAACTACCAGCTCTTTCGCCTCACGGGTCTGTTGGATGCATTTTCAGAGCCGAATTTTCAAAAAGTGCTCGGCAAATGCGTCGAAGACGGACCGCCCCACGTTATCTTAGATCTCTCGAAAATTGATTTTGTGGACAGTTCGGGCTTGGGCGCTTTGGTTCAACTGGTGAAAAAAGCCCAAACGGCTGACGGATCGGTTCAGATCGTCACCAATCCTCGCGTCACCCAGACCGTTAAACTCGTCCGCCTGGAAAAATTCTTGTCCCTACAACCTTCAGTCGATACGGCGATTGAAAATGTCCCGTCTAAGTAACGGGAGGACTCGTCGGTCGCTCGGCTATTCCGCTGTGTCGGGATAGCTGAATTTTTATGTCCGAACTGCCCGATCCCGATTCAGCGCGAAGGAAACTGCGCTAGCATAAACGGGGTCGTTTTGCTTGACTTATCGGCATTATGCCCTCCCCTCCACCAGACTCTCCGAATTCGAGTGCGACCGCGCGCCCATTTCGCTTGCCCGCACCTGAGAACTTGTCTCGCTCGCAAGTGCAACGCATTCCTATGGCGGCGTTAGCCTATTTGGGCGATGCTGTCTACGAACTCTACATTCGCAATCGTTATTTAATGCCGCCGAAGCGGATCGATGCGTATCACCGTCAAGTGGTGGCTCGGGTGAGAGCCGAACATCAAGCCAAACAGCTACAAGCCCTCGAAGGCGATCTCGATGCCCGAGAATTAGAGATCCTCAGACGGGGACGCAATGCCACGGGTGGGGGCTCCAAGCGCGTCGATGCCAAAATTTACCAACAAGCTACGAGTTTAGAAACCCTGATCGGCTATCTCTATCTCACCGATCCCCAACGTTTGTCTCAGTTGTTGGATCGCTTAGATCTCGAGACGAGCGAGCCAGAGTAATTCGCAACGCCAACCCTAGAGCCTTGACCGCCCTGGATGGGGGATGCTCTCGGGTTGTCTGTTGCCTGCCTCAACTGAGGTGTCCCGAACGTCACTAATCACTGCGCTATGACAGATAAATCATCCAAGCCTGCTAAGAAAAAATTTCGAGGAAAAGGCAAACCCGATCGCGCCCCGCGCCAATCCAAACCGAAATCTACCTCGAATCGATCCAGCGCGCCGGAGTCGGGCGAAAGCTCCGATCTGATTTACGGTCGCCATACCGTCTCGAGCGCCCTGGAGAGCCAGCGACAGCTCAATCGCATTTGGGTGGTCTCCGGGTTGCGTTACGCCCCTCACTTTCACGAGCTAATTTCGGAGGCGAAAGCCAGCGGAACGACGATTGACGAAGTCAGCTACCGCCATCTCGATCGCCTCACCGATGGTGCCAGCCACCAGGGAATTGCGGCGCAGGTGGCACCGTATCCCTATCTGGAACTCGGCGAGCTGATCGACAAAGCCAAAGCCGCCTCCGAGCAACCGGTTTTGTTAGCAGCCGATAGCATTACCGATCCCCACAACCTCGGGGCGATCGTGCGAACCGCAGAGGCGATCGGCGCTCAGGGATTGGCGATCCCGCAACGTCGCTCGGCGGGGATCACCTCAACGGTGATGAAGGTTGCCGCTGGAGCTTTAGAATCTTTTCCGATTTCGAGGGTTGTCAATCTCTCTCGCGCCTTGGAAGAATTAAAGTCAGCGGGTTTTTGGATTTACGGTCTGTCGGTCGAAGGCAGCCAGTCTCTGCCAGACACGGATTTTGCCGGTCCGATCGTCTTGGTGGTCGGCTCGGAGGGCAGCGGATTGAGCTTGTTGACCCAACGCTGTTGCGACGTGCTGGTTTCGATTCCCCTGAAGGGGAATACGCCGAGCTTGAACGTTTCGGTGGCAACTGGCATGGCACTGTACGAGATTTACCGACAGCGGCGATCGCGCCGATTGAAGCTCGATACCGATTAAATCGAACGGGTCAGTGTAATGCGTTGAAAAACGAAGAGTTACAGAGTATAACGAAGTGTAACATCTGTGAAAGATTCGATTGGGCTGTTATTTCCCCTAAACTCTTCTCTCAAGCGGCGAAGGAAAAAGGCATATGAAAGAACTGCTGATTAACTTGTTCAACTGGCTCGGATTGGCGTGGTGGGTCGAGATCGTCACCGAGCGACCTCGGTGTACCTATTATTTCGGACCGTTTCTGAGCGGTAAAGAAGCGCAAATGGCGCAAGCCGGATACCTCGAAGACTTACAAGGCGAAGGCGCAACCGGCATTCACGTCGAAGTCAAACGCTGCAAGCCGGAAGAACTCACAATTGCTGAAGACCTGGGAAAGATTTCTAGCCGACAGCCTTCTCCAGCCTTTAGCGCTCAAGTGTAGGAGGACGGTCTGTCGGCGCGCGTTCGGCAATTACAACGTCGGGATGGTCGTCGAGCCATCGGTCGATATCCCCCAACACTTGCTGGGGAATTTCCCAAGGAAATAAATGTGCCGTGTCGGGATACAGCCGCCACTGGCTTTGCGGTAGGCGTCGTGCCGTTTCGAGACTCGATTCGGGCGTGATGTGGCGATCGCGCCCTCCCGCGAGGACGAGGCTGGGACAGGTAATGCGATCGAGATCCCCGAGGCGATCGTACCCCTGCTTTAACGCCCGACCCAACGCCCGCCGCGCCGCACCGCTGGTGCCGAGATAGGCTGCGATCCCTTCCCGGGCGAGGTATCGGTATGCCACGGCGGTGTGTCGAGAAATCAGATAGCGGTAGAGCGATCGCTTGCCGAATCGTTCGATATGCCAGGCACTGCCGGGTTGCACGCGGTTGGCGAGGGAGGCGATCCCCGTATAGGCGAGATCTTGCCAGCTCGCAGGCGGATGGTTGCTGCGAGGTCGGGCGCTAGTCGCTACCAAAATCAGACCGCTGACGCGCTCGGGGCAGCGCAGGGCGAGTTCCATTGCCAAAATCCCGCCGAGGGACCATCCTAAGACCAAACACCGGCGAATCTGGAGGCGATCGAGCAAGGCTTCGAGGTCGAGCAAACTGTCGCCGAGTTCGAATTCTCCCCGATAGCGACTTTTGCCGTAGCCCCGCAAATCCGGCGCGATCGCCCGTACCCGTTGGGACAAGTGACGGGTAAACACAGACAGGCTCGCCGCCGAACCGGGATGACCGTGCAAGCACAGTAGGGGAAACCCCGTTCCTCGGATCTCGACGTGCAATGGGGCAATGGAGCGATCGCTCATAACGATAACATTCTTAACGTTCTAATCCTTCCAATCGATAAATTTCTTCAGCCACCCGCTTGAGCCGTCGCAATTGCGATCGCATATCTTGGCGAGTCCAGTCGGCAGCGAAACGCTCGAATCCAAATTGTACCAAGGGATTGGGGATCTCGAACTCAAAGCAGTTGACCAAAAGCGTGCCCCGATCTTGGGGGCGACATTCCCAGCGATCGCGCCCTCGAAAAAATCCCTCGAACGCCCAAACCACCAATCCCGGTTCCCGTTCGACCACCGTACTCTCCAGGGTCGGTCGCAGCCAGGGAATCTGGATCGTAAAGCGACTTTTCGCACCGATCCCCGTATGCCATTGTCCCACGGGTTCGCACCGCAGCAAGGGATTGAGCCATCGGTGCATCAATTCGAGATCGGTGAGGCACCGCTCGATTGCCGTGGCGCTAGCGTCAATTTGAACCGATTGTTCGAAAACTTGGCGAGAAGCAGTCATATTCTCTAGGCTCTATGCAGATCGTCGAGTTTTTCATATATTGTTGGTGAAATTTGATACGTCCTGCGAATCAATTATTCAGTTCCTCGATCTGAAGATAGGAGGTCTCGCAACTCCATGCTTGAGGTAGCTAACTTCTGAAGTGGCGTGGCAAGACACGACCTGGGTTATCGACCAGAGGCTCTTGAATCGGGTTAGTCAAACGATCGTCGCAGGAATCGAGCCGTCCTGTTTGCAAACAACAGACCGATAACTCGGACAATGCCACACTTAATATCGTGTAGGATAAGCATTTTCGGTTAAAATCCGGAATCTCGTGCGAAAACTGCACTCCGATCCAATCTCCCCCCAGGGGGATGGCAAACGAGGGGCAATGCTGTTGAATGTCAATCAACTCGCCCTACCCGCTCGCTTGGTTATCCTCCTTCCTTTCGCGAGGGAAATAAAGGAAATGGAACTTCCGAACTCCCGGAGAATTTTTTATGACTGAAATTTGGCAAGGAATACAAACAGGGGCGGATCGAGGCATCCCGCTTCTATCTGCCCATCCCATCTTGGCGCAAACCTCAGAGGCAGCATCTGAAACCGCATCCATGCCCGGATCGAACCTGCTCTCAGGTGGCTGGATGGACATGCTGGTCAATCTCGGTCTGGCAATTGTCACGTTAATTGTCGGCTGGATTATTGCCGTCATCGCTGCCTGGATCGTCAAAGGCATTTTGGGCAGTACCGATATCGACAATCAGATCGCGGCTTGGATTACCGGTCGCTCCGACGGCGGCGAAGTGATTCCGATCGAGAAATGGGCGGCAAAAGCGGTCTTCTGGATCGTAATGCTGTTCGTGCTCGTGGCATTCCTCAACGTGCTCGATCTGAGCATGGTGTCCGAGCCGCTCAATAACTTTTTAGATCGAATCTTCGCCTTCTTACCGCGTTTGGGCGGCGCGTTGCTCTTGTTCGGCGTGGGTTGGTTAATTGCCACCATTGCCAAAATGATTCTCTCGCGCGGCTTGCAAGCATTCCGGTTGGATGACAGACTCGCCCAGCAGATGGGGACGACCCCGGAAGAAAGTCCCCTGATGCTCAACGAGACCTTGGGCAATGTCATCTACTGGTTCATTTTGCTGCTGTTTCTGCCCTTGGTGCTCGAAGCCCTCGGATTGCAAGACCAGTTGCAGCCAATTCAAAATCTCGTCGATCAGTTTCTCCAGGCATTGCCGAAGATCGTCTTGGCAGTTGCCATTGGCGCGTTGGGCTGGCTGATCGCTCGGGTCGTGCGCGGCATCGTCACCAACTTGTTGGCGGCGGCGGGCACCGATTCGATTGGCGCGCGAGTGGGCTTGAACCCGGAAGAAGGGGGACAATCGCTCTCTTGGATTCTGGGAACGCTGGTTTACGCGCTGATTCTGATCCTGACGGCGATCTCGGCGTTGGAAGAACTTCAGATCGAAGCGATTTCCGGTCCGGCGATCTCGATGCTCGAGCAGATCCTCGATGCTCTGCCTCAAATCTTCACGGCTGCCGTTATCCTGATTATTGCCTATGTCATCGGGCAATTCGTGTCTGATTTAGTCACCAATATCCTGACGGGTTTGGGCTTCAACAACGTGTTCTCGTGGTTGGGTCTGCCGTCTCAACCCACGGAGGCACCCGAATCCGAGGCGACCGAAATTCAAGATACGTCCAGACAGCGCACCCCGTCTGAAATTATCGGCGTCGTGGTGTTGGTGGGCATCATGCTGTTCGCTGCCGTGGCTGCGGTGAACGTCCTCAACTTTGAAGGACTCAATCAGATCGTTACGGGTCTGCTGTATGTCTTCGGTCGGATTATTGCCGGCGTCATCGTGTTTGGCGTGGGTCTGTACCTGGCGAACCTCGCCTTCAATTTGATTACCAGTTCCGGTAGCTACCAGGCGCGGGTATTGGGGCAAACCGCTCGCATTGCCATTATTGCCCTAATTTCGGCGATGGCACTGCAACAAATGGGGATTGCTCCCAATATCGTCAATCTCGCCTTTGGCTTGCTGCTCGGGGCGATCGCGGTTGCCATTGCCCTTGCCTTTGGTTTGGGCGGTCGCGATGTGGCTGCCGAGCAATTGCGCGAGTGGCTCTCGACGTTCAAGCAAAACAAGTAACGTCGCGACTTACGATTCTGGCTCCCAAACCTCTCTGTCAGGGGATTGGGAGCGCGCGCCCGAAAGTTTCTGTTGCAGTTCTGCTTTGATGCGGTACAAGATGGAAGTCTCGTCTAAGGACGACAAAATCCGGCTGACAACGGCTTTCGGGCCTTCCGGTCCCCAGGACGCGCCATTGGCGAAATAGGTTTTAGCCACTTGTCCGATGCCGTAGGAAGACACCCCCGCGACCCCGGCTTGCGTTATCGCGACGGAGGCGTAGGGGAACAGGGATGCACCGCCCGTGACGGGGACCGCAACGCCCAACATACTTTTGAGCGAACTCAAGCCGAGGTGGGTTAATAATTCGCTGGCACCAATGCCCCCCATGCTGAGGGCAATTTTTTGGAGCAAGTTCATTGCGCCGGCTTGGGTGAGCTTTATATCATATACTTTAGATAATGTCAATAGCATTGCCACGTCGATAATGGCAGCGCTGAATAAATCGACGACAGTAACGGGATTGAGGGCGATCGCCACGGCTTTAGCCATTACCGATTGCCAAATGACGCGATCGGCGGCGGTATCGCGAATCGCCATTTTGCGCGCGATCACTTGCTCGTTAACGTCGTTGGCATAGAGCATCGAGTTGAGTGCCACGAGGGATTTTCCCTCTCGATGCAGAATTTCTAAAATTTTGAGTTTCAAGGCGTCTACTTGCGGCTCGCCGGGTTCCCAACGCACGCCCAAACTGCCATCGCTGCGACGTTCGGCACGAGCGGTCATCGGAGCTGCCGCTGCCATGACAATTTCATCGCTCGTGAGCAATTGACGCACGCGATCGTCGCGAATTTTTTCATAGATTGCCATGCGATCGGCATCGGGGTAGCGATCGATTTTGTTAAACACCAGGATTAGCGGTTTGCCTGCATCTCGCAGTTGGGAGAGGGCATCGTATTCGACCTGGGTCATATCCCCCGCGATCGCGAAGAGGATCAGATCGGCATGTTGGGCGATGCGATGGGCTAACTCGGCACGCGCGCGACCGTCTATTTCGTCCAATCCCGGCGTATCGATCAGTTCGATGTGAGAATCCCCCGCTCCGGGAAGCGACACCTGCAACACATCGCCGATTCCCTCTCCCACCGTTTCTTGGTTCAATTGCCAATCGACCCGCTGGCTGGAACGGGTGACGCCGTGCAACGGACCGGTTTCAAACACGGAGCGACCGACGAGGGCATTTAGTAGCGAGGATTTGCCCCGTCCCACCATGCCAAACGCGGCAATTTGCACCGAGGCGCGTTCTAGCTTGTCGAGCATGGCTTCGAGTCCGCCGATCTCGGCTTCTAATCCCGCTCGTTCCTCGGGGGCGAGATCCAGGCGATTGACAATATCCCGCAAGGCGGTTTTGGCTTCTTTGTAGTTGAGTTCGGATTGGATTTCCGAAAAATTGAAAATCGCCTCGTCGAACTGGCGATCGAGGTCTGTGGGGTGTCGGTCGGGCATAGAGTCGAGCGCGATAAATAATTAACCGATCGTCGAATCAACGATGGCAGTCCAACGGTTAGCGTTTACAACTCGATCCTAGCTTAGCTTTGCCGCGAAAGCGTTTTAGGTGGAGGCTTTGCCCAAGAACGACAGATCGACCGATCCAAAATGGGTACTCAGGGCAATGTTCACGTTCTCCATCGCGGCGATCAGCCACTGCGTCGCCTCGCGAGAGGAGGACTCGTAGTGACCGAACATAATGGAGAAGCGCTTTTCGAGGTAAGGCTTCACTTTGCGACAGATCAAAACGATCTTTAACAAGAGCGCCGTCATCAGCGTCGGACCGATGTTGGAGATCAAGTCGATGAAGACAAAGTGATTCGGACGCTGGGCGCTTTCGACCACCAAGAAATTCAGGAGTTGGCTGCACGTGCGCACGATTAAGAAATCGCTCAACTTCTGAGAGTCGCTTTGAGGCAGCGTATTCTTGAGTTGCTGGTAGAGGCGATCGTTAAACTTGCGCTTGCCGTATTCCGAATCGACCGAGGAGACGAGATATTCGTAGAAATCGTCTTTGAACGCGCGATAGGTCTGAGTTTGACTGCTGTGGGTGAGAAAACTCTGCGCCAGATCGCGATAGGTGTGCGATCCTTCAGCGCGACCGACAAATTGCTTCACCGCCACGTACAACTCGCGATCGCTCAGAAGCGTGGGGTTTTTCACCGGCTTCAAAATTCGATTGGCTCGCTCGGGCGAGGTTTGACGTGCCACTTGGGCGCGCCGCACCTGGTAGGTGACGTATTGAGACAGATTGACCTCGTACTTGCGCTGCTGTTGGGCTTGCAGTTGCCGTACGGTCTGCTGCTGTTCGTAGTTGCTGTCTTCGCTGAGCAAGCAATGGGAATACAAGTACGGATACTGTCGGATTAGCGTTCCGAGGGGACGAGAACCGGGATTCTCGTTCCGATCTGCATTGTGCCCCATGACCTGGGACAAACGACGCAAGGTAAGGTATTGCTCGCTGTCTTTAAAGTCGCCGATTAAACCGTGCAGGCGCTTGCTGGGGCTGTGTCGCGCGTAAACCCCAGATGGCGAAAAACTCTCAAATAAATCGAGTAGCTCGGGAATGGCGCTCTGAGCTTGGCTGTCGAGTTGCCAGTGGTTGATCAAAATATGGCAACAGCGATTGAGAATGTAGCGAAACTCGTCGCGAGCGCGCTTAGATTCGAGCAGACCTTGAAGGGCTTTCAGGACTTCAGGATCGGAATACCCGACTCCCTCAAAAAACAAATCGCGGAATCCTTCGACCAACCGGAAGGGGGATTCGCTTTTGACCCGCTGGAGAAGGTGCTCGTATATAATTTGCTCTTGCGGACAAATTGGTTTATGTTGATCGTTTAATGTAGCCACCCTCGATCAGTCCTCCTGAAGCTCAGTGGCACAGTCGTCCGGCTGACCGGAACGAAAGGCGCTAGTTGCAATTACCGAAGCGCAACCACGGAAAAGACCGAGTTGCTGCTATTGCTCTACTTTAGAATATCCTAGATAGCTCTGCTCATCATGCGATCGAAATGGCATCGCGTGTGTGATCTGGATCATTATAATGCATTTTTTTTAACTTAACTAGCCGATTTGGGTATTATTTATAACACTCAAGTACTAGGATACCCAATTTTTGGCTTCACTAACGCGGGAGGGTGGAAGAGCGGGAGTTTCCAGTCGGATGGGGCGGGGTTGCCGATCGCCCAGACGAGCGATCGGGGGCGCGAAAGGCGGGATAACTTTGCCACCATTTTGCCCAGGTTAACATTAAATAAAAATCGAATTGCCCAAAGAAAAAAACGCGGGGAACGACGAACGATCGCCCCATAGAATTTAGTTTCTCGGCTAAAAATTAAGATCGCCCTTCGGCTCGGACAACGCGATCGCCCCCAACAGTCGAATTTGTCGGCAACGTGCGCGATAATCGAACGGCGCGAAGTTCGTAGAGATCGTTTGTTTCCTTGAATTCAACATTTACCTTTCAATGTCAAGCTCGCTGTCGCCACACCCGAGGGCGTGCGGGTCTGTTTTCCACGCCCCACGGTCCGGTGGAAACGCCTCGATTCATGCCCGTGGGAACGATCGCGACGGTAAAAACCGTGACGCCCCAACAACTCAAAACGACCGGGGCACAGATGGTTCTGGCGAATACCTATCACCTGCACTTGCAACCGGGGGAGAAAATCGTGTCCGGGGCGGGAGGATTGCATCGGTTTATGGGGTGGGACGGTCCGATGCTGACCGATTCGGGCGGATTTCAGGTCTTTAGCCTCAGCGCCCTGCGCACCATCAACGAGGACGGCGTGACGTTCAAATCGCCCATTGACGGTCGCGAGATTCACATGACCCCGGAGCGATCGATTCAAATTCAGAATACCTTGGGGGCTGACGTAATTATGGCGTTTGACGAATGTCCCCCTTATCCGGCGTCCCGCGACGACGTTATCGAGGCAACCAATCGCACCTATCGCTGGCTCAAACGCTGTATCAACGCCCACGATCGCGCCGAGAGTGCCCTATTTGGCATCGTGCAGGGGGGCGTGTATGCCGATTTGCGCGCCAACGCCGCCCAATCCCTCGCCGATCTGGATTTACCCGGTTACGCCATCGGTGGGGTGAGCGTGGGAGAGCCACCGGAACTCATCCACGACATCGTGCGAACCACCGCTCCCCTGCTCCCGGAGAATAAACCCCGCTATTTGATGGGGGTCGGGACGTACCGGGAAATGGCGCGAGCGATCGCCTCGGGGATCGACCTGTTCGATTGCGTGATTCCCACCCGACTGGGACGCCACGGGACGGCGTTGGTGCGCGGCGAACGCTGGAACCTGAAAAACGCGCGGTTTCGAGAGGATTATACCCATCTCGATCCGACCTGCTCGTGCTATACCTGTCGCAATTTCAGCCGCGCCTATTTGTGTCACTTAGTGCGATCGCGCGAATTGCTGGCTTACACCCTGCTCTCGCTGCACAACCTGACCGAATTAGTCCGCTTTACCCGCGATATCCGCCAAGCCATCCTCGAAGATCGCTTCGCCGTCGATTTTGCCGAGTGGTTGGATGGGGGAAGCAATGGGGACTCGAAATAGGAATCTGGGTTGGGGCGATCGCCTGTTATCTCGATCCCGATCGCGTGTTAAGATACTTGTCGATTATGAAATTCGTGTTGCAGAGGAAGGATTTAAATAACTATGGAAGCCGCCATGCTACTCGCTAAGTTGCCGGAAGCCTATTCGATCTTCGATCCACTGGTGGACGTATTGCCCTTGATTCCGGTCTTTTTCTTGCTGTTGGCTTTCGTTTGGCAAGCTGCTGTCGGCTTTAAGTAAAGCGGACAAAATTGCTTCCGCTCAACTAGCCGAAGCTGAAGACAGCCTGCTTTCGCAGGCTCTTTTTTTTGCGAGATTGACTTAACTCGACGATCGAGTGCGCGATCCGATCGCCTTGTGGAACGCGGGACGTTCTGACATTCGCTTGATGTAGTCCATGACCGCCGGATAGCCGCTCAAGTCCAGTTTGAGCATGATGGGAATATACGCCAAAATCGAGCCGACACCGACATCGGCGACGCCAAACGTATCGCCCAGGATAAACGGCTGTTGCTGGAAGCGTTCGTTGAGGGGGGTTAATAACCGACGCTGTTCGCGATCGCGGCTGGATTCGACGAACAACCCCGGACCGAGAGTGGCATTGGCAAACAGGATCCATTGCCAAATTTCGGCGCGTCGTTCCAAGCTTTCGGGCAGATGACCGTGTTTTTCAGCCAGATACATTAAGATTGCGCCGGACTCCCACAGTTTAAAGTCTCCGTCCACAATTGCCGGAACTTTCCCCATGGGATTAATCGCCAAGAAATCGGGTTCGAGATGGGCACCGGCTTGCATGTCGAGCAAGACGAACTCGTAGGGGACTTGGATTTCTTCGAGATACCACTGCACGATCGAGGCACGGCTGCGGGCACCACCGTAAAGTTTAAGCACGGATTTTCTCCTAATCTGGACGAGCGATCGCCCGTCATTGTAGCGAAATGGAGGGGCGTGGGGATAGGGAGATGAGGAGATAGGGGGATGGGGAGATAGACGCTAGAGCATTTCCAAGATTGCCCGTTGCGTGTATTAACAATCCAACCGGATCGAGTTATTGGGTAGGGGCGGTTCGCGAACCGCCCGGACGCGGCGCAGATCTATATGGCACCATGGAGTCAAAACGCCGGAACGCACCACCTCGCTGTAGAGCGCATTGCTATAACGGCTCTATTTATGGGCGAAAATATCATTAAATATCGTACGCCCGCAAGAATTAAAAGCGTTAGTGCTAGCTATGGTTTACCGTTATTTTCGGTGGGTTGCACTCGGGTTAAGCGTCGTGTTGGGCGCGTGTAGCGATCCGGCGACTCAACTCGCACCCCCGTTACCTCAAGATCCCCTGGTTAAAGTCTATTTCAACCACAATCAGGCTGCTGAATATACCAATCCCTATCGATCGCAAACCCGACGGGGCGACAATTTAGAGCAGATAATTATCGATACGATCGCCCAGGCGGATCGCACCCTCGATCTGGCGGTGCAGGAATTGCGATTGCCCCAAATTGCCGAGGCTCTGGTGCGACGTCACGAAGCCGGGGTGAAGGTGCGGGTGATTCTGGAAAATCAGTACAGTCGGGGATGGAGCGACTACAGCAGCGACGAAATTGCCGAATTGGACAGCCGCAAGCGCGATCGCTACGACGCCTTTCGCCAATTCGCCGATCGCGACGGGGACGCAGAGGTCAGCGACAGGGAAGCCAGCCAAGCCGACGCGGTGGCAATTGTGCGCGATGCGGGAATCCCCATCATTGACGATACCGCCGACGGGTCGAAAGGCAGCGGTTTAATGCACCACAAATTCGCGATCGCCGACGGTCGCCATCTGATCGTCAGTTCCGCCAACTTCACCAACAGCGGCATTCACGGCGATATCGACAAACCCGCCAGTCGGGGAAATGCCAATCATCTCTTCGCGATCGACGCTCCCGAACTCGCCAGCATTTTCGAGGCAGAATTCGACCTGATGTGGGGGGATGGTCCGGGAGGGAAACCCGACAGTCAGTTCGGCTTGCAAAAACCCTTTCGTCCCGTCCGCGATGTCACCCTTGGCGAAACCCTCGTCTCGGTCAAATTCTCGCCCACCTCCCGTACCCTAGACTGGGACAAGAGTACCAATGGCGCGATCGCGAGAGCGTTGGAGCGGATCGACACCTCTGCCAATCTCGCCCTATTCGTCTTTTCCGAACAGCAACTGGTAGACGTATTGAGAGCGCAACACCGCCAGGGTGCCACCATCAAAGCCCTGATCGACCCGAGTTTCGCCTATCGCAGTTATAGCGAAGGATTGGATATGCTCGGAGTCGCCCTACCCGATCGCCGCTGTCGCTACGAAAAGAACAATCGCCCTTGGCAAGATGCCATTACCACCGTCGGCGTGCCGATTTTACCGCCTGGGGACAAACTGCATCACAAATTTGCCGTTATCGACGATCGCATGGTGGTGACCGGATCCCATAATTGGTCGAACGCCGCCAATCGCACCAACGACGAGACGCTGTTAATCGTGCAGAGTCCCACCGTCGCCGCTCATTTTACCCGGGAGTTCGATCGCCTCTACGAGAATGCCACCCTCGGCGTCACCTCGACGCTACAGCGCAAAATCGAGCAGAAACAGAGCGCTTGCCAATCTAAGTGAAGAACCACAATTGTAGGGTAGGTATTGCCGATGAATTGACAACCGAGCCGATCCATCGACTGACAATGCCCACCTTCCCATGAACTTAGCAAGTTTACATAAAGCGGAAAAATAGCCGCGCGTGGCGGATTCCCGATTCGCTGTCCGAACCGCTGACCACCAGCGATCGCAAATGCTCGAAAAACGGTTTTCCGGCAAATTCGAGGATGCGGACGATGGGAAGCTGGCGTTCGAGAATCGCTTGAGCTTTCGACCAGTCAATATAGAGGTAGCCTTGGTTGGGGGTCGGAAGCGCTTCGAGACTTTCGACAAAGCTGCGCTGGTGGAGTTCCGAATGTCCCCGAGCGGCATCGAACGCGCGGGTGATGGTTTCGATCGAACTGGCGATCAATTCGTAATTCTCGGTTTGCGCGTGGACGCCTCGCACCCGAGCGTTGAGCCGCAGGGTAGACAATTCCCCGTCGTCAGCCGCCTCGGAGCTGGGAATCAGTTCCGTCCACGCCACGATCCGCCGTTCGTCGCGCAGGGTAAACGGTCCGACGCTCTCGCCGCGATCCTTGGCAAATTGGTCTAATCGAGCGATCGCGGCTTCGGCTGCATCAGATTTTTCAGTCACGAACAACCAGTCGGCAGATTTGCGTTCCGCACGGGGGAGCAGTGCTAAGGCATATTCCCCATCCGCCCAACTGAAGATTTCCTCTTCTAAATCGATGTCCCACTGGGATTGCAGGCGATCCAGCGGTTGCGCGGTCAGTTCGGCGAGGAGGGGATTGCTGGCAAAAGTGGCGGACAGTTGCTGCCACAGGCGGTTTAAATCGCGTCCCGAAGCAACGACAGCACTGGCTTGAGGCACGTAGCGCAAGGCGGCGACGGGTTCGGACACCGAAGCAGGAGCAATGGGGGCATTTTCGTCAGCGAGCCAGACTGCATCGGCAAAGATCCCGGTCGATTTTAACCCGAGGGCGATCGCCAAGTTATCGGAGGGTTGCGGGATCGATCGCGGGATTTCGCTGCCCAGCCACGCCGTCAGTTGCGGTAAATTCACGAACAGCAAGCCCAACTCGCCGCCTTTGAGGCGATCGATCGCCTGTTGGTATTGGCTCGATGCGGCTAAATTCAAATCCGGGGCTTGCACGTTATCGATCGCTTGGTGCAAAACTTTGGGATGGTTGGCAAATAACACGAAACGATTGCCCACCGTAGCAGTGACCCAAGCGTCGGAGCCGCTGGGGTTAAAGGGATTGAGGCTGTTCGAGGTCGAGCGATCGGGAGTGGGCGAAAATGCAGATTTGTTGTAAATAATCCGCACGCCTTTGTAAGACTCGAAGGTTAACTCTTCCCCGGCGACTGCTCGCTTTTGCCAGAATAAATCCAAAAACTCTCGGCTTCGTTCGCCATCTTGGGTGGCGAGTGCGAGGAGATAGCCCGGTTGCGTGCCGTTTTCCGCATCGCGATCGAGATCCGGCGTCATCATCGCCAGGGTAATTTCGTCGCCCAACCAGGGTTTGAGATCCCGTTGGTAGTCGAGATCGGTATTGGCGAGGAGACTGCGTTGGAGTTGCTCGAACTCGCGTCGCAGCTGACGTCGCTGGCTCGGCGGTGCTTGCAATTGTCGCAACGCTTGCAAGTCATCCGGTTTGACCAACCAAGACGCCATCGCCGGTGCCTGTTTGGAGACAAATATTGCCGCTTCAGGGGTCGGTACCGAGCCGCCAGCGACCCGCGACAGGGGACTGTTCGTCCAAATCCAATAAAATCCACCCGCACCGATTAGGAGCAGGATCAGCACAGCCGTAGCTAGGAGGTAATAAAACGAGCGTAGCTTCATGGGAAAATCCGCAGCTTCGATCCAGGCGATCGCCCAGACACATTATTCCATACCGCGATTTCATAAAATTGCCGATTTAATTAAGAAATTGATTAAGTTGTCGCGATCGCGCTGGCTAGGGGCGTCTGTCCGGGCAAGGTAATCCTATCAGTTGCCATCTCGATATTTTGAGTTTCATGCATTCCAATCCTACGACCGCCACTCCCCAATCTCTTCACCAATTCGCCCGCTGGTTTGAAACCCTAGAAGCCTGCGATCGCCGCTCCCACGAGATGATGGCGAATGAAGTGTGGGCGATTGCCAAAACCATGGATGAGGTGTTTCCCGGCTTTTGGACGAAGTTTATGGAAAATCGCCAAGCCGCGCTCAAACAGTTCGTCCAGCAGCAAAAGCAGGTGCAGGCAAATCGGAATTAGCCCGCCGTTGGGGTCGCATTTTCTGACCTCCGCCAATTAGGATAAAAAGCGTATTGCAGGCGATCGCCCCTGTTTTCGTTCCCAATTTCGGTGTCCGGTGACCCCAGAGGGGTTGCTATCTCTCCAAAATGCCGACAGCGGGACAAGCGGGCGATCGCGTGCGGGTATGCAGATTCAATTGGACGGAGATTTATTGTGAAAGTCGCGCTGCTCGGAACCGGATTGATGGGATCGGCAATGGCTCGAAAGTTGCTGGAGGGGGACGTTCCAGTCGTCGCTTACAATCGCACTCCGTCGAAATTAGACCCCTTGCGCCAAGCGGGTGCCGAAATCGCAACATCGCCCCAAGCGGCGATCGCCCAGGCAGATTGTATTATTTTAATGCTGACCGATGCCGCTGCCATTGACAGCGTGTTGCTCTCGCAGCATTGTCGGTCTGCACTCTCGGGTCGCACGGTGATTCAAATGGCAACGATCGCCCCGGCTGAAAGTCGCTCGATTCGCGATACGGTTGTCGAGTCTGGCGGCGACTATCTCGAAGCTCCGGTATTGGGTAGCATTCCGCAAGTGAAATCCGGCGAACTGATCGTGATGGTGGGCAGTTCTCCCGAACAATTGCAGCGCTGGTCTGAATTATTACAACATTTCGGTCCCGACCCGGTGCGTCTGGGAGACGTGGGAGCGGCGGCGGCGGTGAAATTGGCGCTGAATCAGTTAATCGCCTCGCTGACTGCGGCATTTTCCCTCAGTTTGGGCATGATTCGCCAACAGGGAGCGGACGTGGAGCAGTTCATGCAAATTCTGCGCCAGAGTGCCTTGTACGCGCCGACCTTTGATAAGAAATTATCGCGAATGCTCGAAGGTAACTTTGCCAATCCCAACTTTCCCACCAAGCATTTGCTCAAGGATACCGATTTATTTCTCGACGAAGCGCGATCGCTCGGACAAGATCCCGCCAGCTTGGAAGGGGTGCGCCAAATCGTTCAAAAGGCGATCGCTCAAAATCTCGCCGATGAAGATTATTCGTCGCTCTTTCAGGCAATTAATGGTAATGGTGAAACGCCAACCATCTGAGCGAGCGTTGCGTTCCGGCAATTTGAACCCATTCCGAGGGAGACACCGCCACATCCCCTACCGCTGTTCCCTGTTGCTTAGCGATCGTTAAAACAAGTCCGTTTCCGCCTCCCAATCGTCGTCCTCGTCCTCCGCTTCCAATTCGCCTTCAACCACCGGAAGCGTCGGACGGTTGTTACTCGCGGTCGGTTGGGGCGGAACGTTAGGCATATTCGGCGATCCGGGAATGGCTTCGAGAATGGCATCGAGGACTTTCGTCACCTGAATCGTCTCTAACTCCAAATCCGGCGGAATTTGACTGCGCGGCACGATCGCCCGTTTGAAGCCCAATTTCGCCGCCTCTCGCAACCGAATTTCGAGTTGGGATACCTGTCGCACTTGACCCCCCAATCCCACTTCGCCGATCAAGACCGTATGCGGATCCACGGTGCGATCGCGAAAACTGGCGACGACAGCGATGGCAATTCCCAAATCGGCGGCAGGTTCTTGCACGTTAATCCCGCCCACCGAAGCGACATAGGTGTCCAGTTTCGACAGGGGAACGCCAACTCGCTTCTCCAACACCGCTAGAATTTGCTGCAAGCGGTTGTTATCCACTCCCGTAGACGACCGTCGCGGCGAGCCGAAACTGGCGGGACTGACCAACGCCTGCAATTCCACCACCAACGGACGGGTTCCCTCGCAGGCGACAATGGTCGAGGTTCCCGACACAACTTCGTCCCGGCTGCCTAAAAAGAGTTCCGAGGGGTTGGGCACTTCCCGCAAGCCGTGCGCCACCATCTCAAACACGCCGATTTCGTGGGTCGCGCCGAAACGATTTTTCATCGATCGCAATAAGCGGTGGCTGGCAAAGCGATCGCCCTCGAAGAATAATACCGTATCGACTAAGTGTTCGAGGACGCGCGGTCCGGCGATGGATCCTTCTTTGGTGACGTGACCGACAATAAATAAGGTGATATTCTCCCGTTTTGCCACTTGCATCAACGCCGAAGTACACTCGCGCACCTGCGCCACGGAGCCGGGTGCCGAGGTTAGAGAGGCAAAATAAATCGTCTGGATGCTGTCGATTACCGCCAGTTGCGGCTTCAGCGATTCGAGTTCCCGTAAGATGACTTCGAGATCGGTTTCGGGCAGTAAGTAAAAATTGGGTTCGATACCATTGTCCTCGTGGGAATTGGCATTCGAGTCGGTTGGCTCCGGTTCCGGTTCGGGGTCTGAGGGAGATTGGCGATCGAGCAATTCGGCAAATCCGCCTTCGGTCGCATCGAGCTGCGGTGATTCCTCTGTCTCGCCTTCAAGGGTCGCCTCCGATTCTCCGTTCCCCTCATTCTCCGACTCAAAGGCAGCAAACAGCCGATGCGCCCGCAACTTCACCTGCTGTCCCGATTCCTCCGCCGACACGTACAGCACCCGCGAGTCAAACGAGAGTTGGCTGACCACTTGCAACAGCAACGTCGATTTGCCAATGCCCGGTTCGCCGCCAATTAACACCAGGGATCCCGGTACGATCCCGCCGCCGAGGACTCGATCCAACTCGCCAAATCCCGATTCCCAACGAGAAACCCGCGTGTCGGCGATTTGTGATAGCATAATTGCCGCTCTCGGTTGACCGGACTCGCGTTCGACCGAACGGGGAGGAGATACGTCTCGATTCCAAGCGGCTGCCATTAAACTCGGACGAGCTAAATTTGCTGACGGTCGTTCTTCTGGGATTTCTTCTAACGAATCCCACGCGCCGCAGTTCGTACACCGACCTTTCCATTGCGGAAATTCGGCGGCGCAGGTTTGACAAACGTAGCGCATTCGAGACTTAGCCATACATTAAAACCGAACTCACCCCGATGCTAGATAAAACCTGAAATATCCTTAAGATAAGGATCCTAGACCTTTGAGCCTCCCTGAATGAGGTACTATTTTAGGGTAGGGTAGCAAAAATTAATACATTAAAGATTTCGTTTAAGGGGCGTTGAGTCAATTGGAAAATCACAAGGAAAAAATACTGGTAGTCGATGACGAAGCAAGTATCCGTCGCATTCTCGAAACCCGTCTGGCGATGATTGGCTATGACGTGGTGACGGCGGCTGACGGAGAAGAGGCACTGGAAACGTTTCGCAACACGGCACCCGATTTGGTGGTGCTGGACGTGATGATGCCCAAACTCGACGGCTATGGCGTCTGTCAGGAGTTGCGAAAGGAGTCCGACGTCCCCATCATCATGCTAACGGCTTTGGGAGACGTGGCGGATCGAATTACGGGTTTGGAGTTGGGGGCGGACGATTATGTGGTGAAGCCGTTTTCGCCCAAGGAACTCGAAGCTCGCATTCGCTCGGTGTTGCGCCGGGTGGAAAAGAATGGCAACACGGGCATTCCCAGCTCCGGGGTCATTCAAATTAATAATATCCGGATCGACACCAATAAACGACAGGTGTACAAGGGCGACGAGCGCATCCGCCTGACGGGGATGGAGTTTAGCTTGCTCGAACTGTTGGTGAGTCGGTCGGGGGAACCGTTTTCGCGATCGGAAATTTTGCAGGAGGTGTGGGGCTACACCCCGGAACGCCATGTGGATACTCGCGTGGTGGACGTGCATATTTCGCGGTTGCGCGCCAAGTTAGAAGAAGATCCCGGCAATCCCGAACTGATCCTGACGGCGAGAGGGACGGGATACCTGTTCCAGCGGATTTTGGAGCCGGGTGAAGAATAATCGCCGGTGGCACCTATGGCTAAACCAGATCGAAATCAATTCGCGCGTCGCTTACCCCTCATCAGTGGGGGCGCGATTGGCGTTTTGTTGTTGGTCAATCGGTTGCTCACCCCTGCACTGACGGAATCTCAGGCGCGATCGGATGCGTTGGGGGTGCTGGCGTGCGCGTTGTTAATTTTAACGGGATTGCTGTGGCAGCGGATCCAACCGAAACCGCCGGAAGCTGTGGAGTTAAGCGGGGAGGAAGGGTTCGATCTCGATGGGGATCTCGATGAGGCGGTGAAGGCGGAGTTGGCTTGGGCGTCCCATTTGTTGCTGACGAATACGGCGACGAAGTCGATTGTGGCTTGGAAGCAGGGTCGGGTGTTGCTGCGTCGCGGTATTATACCGAACGATCGCCCGCCTGTGAATCCCGGCGATATTGTCCAGCGAGTCTTGGATACGCAAAAGCCGACGTATCTGGTGAATCTAAAACTGTATCCCGGTCGCGTCGAGTTCGATTATTTACCCCATAACACACAAGGGGTAATTTGTCAACCGATGGGCGATGGCGGCGTGTTGATTTTGGGGGCGAACGCGCCGCGCAGCTATACCAAACAGGATGAAAATTGGATTGAGGGGATTGCCAACAAGCTCGGCTATACGCTCGATCGCGCCTTGTCGTTGCCCGCATGAAGGGTGGGGTGGGGTCGCCTCGGGTTCGGCACTATCTGGGATTGAGCGCGATCGTGGCGATCGCGCTGGTGTTGCGATTTGCCCAGTTGGACTCGAAACCCCTGTGGCTCGACGAAATTATTACGGCACTGTTTAGTCTCGGTCGCCAAACCCGCGACATCCCGCTGGATGGGTTCTACGGGTTGGATCGCCTAGAGGAATTGTTTTCGCTGGATGCGAGTGCCAGTTGTCCTGAAATTGCGCGATCGCTCGCCACCGAATCCACCCATCCACCCCTATTTTTTTGCCTGATGCACGGTTGGTTGCGGGTTGCGCCGTGGTTCTCGGATTCCCTGACGTGGCAATTGCGATCGCTCCCGGCGATATTGGGTACGGTGGCGATCGCACTTATGTATGCCATCGGTCGCGCGGCATTTTCTCCGACGGCGGGATTGTGGAGTGCGGCGGTGATGGCGGTGTCGCCGTTTGCAGTGTATTTGTCCCAAGAGGCGCGTCACTATACCCTACCGCTGTTGCTGGTGAGCCTGTCCCTGTGGGGATTGGTGCGAATTCAGCAGGATTGGGGCAAATCGGGGCGATGGCGCGGTTGGATCCCTTGGGCGATCGCCCATAGTCTCGGATTTTACGCCCACTATTTCCTGATTATCGCTTTGGTTGCGCAAGATTTAATCCTGTTAGCAATAGCGATCTGGCGGCGTCGGGAGTTGAAATTACGGGATTGGAGCGCCTTTGCACTGGCAAATGCAGCCGTTCTGGGCGCGATCGCTCCTTGGCTTCCCACCCTGCTCGGACACGTCAATCGTCCGGAAACCGATTGGTTCGAGCCATTTAACCCCACCTGGATCGATAGTTTCGCACCAATTTATCAAACCCTCGCCAGTTGGCTGGTGATGGCGGCGACGCTCCCGGTGGAACGACAGCCGTTGTGGATCGCGATTCCCTCGGGATTGCTAATGGTCGCCTTTGTCATCTGGCTGGTGCGAGATACGGCGATGGGAATCCGCCAATTGTGGCATGACGGGCAACATCGCGACGCGATCGTCACCATCGGCGGGTTTACCCTAATCGTGGTGGTGGAATTCTTCGCGATCGCCTATTTACTCGGGAAAGATATTACCACCGCACCGCGCTATCACTTCATTTACTATCCCGGAATTTGCCTATTGCTGGGAGCGAGTTTGGCAAGACACCGACAGCCATTGTCCCGAATTGGGGGGACGGCGATTCTGGCGGGATTGCTCGGTTCGATCTTCGTTATCAATAATTTGGCGTTTCACAAGCCGTACTATCCCGAAGTGGTGGCGAAAGAGCTGACCTTCGAGCGATCGCGCCCTACCGCAATTTTAGTGGGCTATCGCGATTTACAAGAAATTGCCCTGGGATTGAGTTTTCTCCTGGAAGTCGAAACCCGACAGCCAGACGCCAAATTCGGCTTTTTCCGGCGCGTTCCCCACTACCGACCGATTTGGCAAACCCTCTCGCAGCCGCAACCGCTTCCAGAACCGCCATTAAACCTCTGGGCGATCGCTCCCGGATTAAAACAAGTCGCCTATCCCGAGCGATTCTCACTTGCAACGACTTCTCAAGTAACAGTTTGTCAGCTCGATCCCAGTCACTACCGACGTTTGGGCATTCCTTACCAACTGTATCGCTGTCAGAAGCCACACGAAGGCAAATAACCTGATTACAATGCAAGAAGAGGTGCTGAATTTCGTGGAGCAACGCCCGCAATCATGCCCGTGCAAAAATATCAATATGAAGAGTGGTTAGCCGAACACAGCAACTCTCAAGCTGCAATCTTGCTCCTGAAGCAATATCGTCCTTACTTGGAAATGGTGCCGAGCCTGCGACGACCCGACGAAAGCACCATTGCAGTTCCGCTACCACTCGTGCGACTGCGCGATCCGATTTCTCAAGGCGGATTGAGCGGTTTACAGATTTCGGCAGGGGAAACCCTGTGTTTGCCTTGCGAGATTGGCATTTTAATGTGCGATCCCGACTGGAAAATTAAAACCGGAGTCGAGATCTTTATCTTCGTTCACCAACCCCACGAAGACTTTTCCGACCTGCTGCGACGCTGGCGACAAACTCAAGTGCTGCTCGATAAAGGCTACGACTGGATTTTACCCTACCGCTACCGCCACATGATTAGTGAAGGTTCGGATCGGATCCATCCCCTGTTTATCTTGTTCGAGAATACGCCAGATCGCATTAAACGCGGTCTCAGCGGAGCATCGCTACCGGTGGTGATTCAGCCGCAAGTCTTAGAAGTGGAGGAAGAACCGGAAGAATCGTTTTCCATCGATGACGAAATGCCGACCGAATCGAGGCGATCGTCGGAATAGCTTGTCCAAAGGCTGCACAACCGACGCCAGCTTTGCTATAATCGTAGACCGGATAAGCAAGCGCGGACGTGGCGGAATTGGTAGACGCGCTAGATTTAGGTTCTAGTGCCGCAAGGTGTGAGAGTTCGAGTCTCTCCGTCCGCATCCTTAAAGTTCAAATCGACAACAGGCGCGATCGCCAGATCCCGAGTGGCAATGGTTCGCGAGCTTCGGTCGGATGGGACTTTGACTGTAGCTCAGCGCGATCGCAAGCGTGAGAGACGCGCCCCGGTTTCCCTCCTCGCCTCCCTTTTAACGACGATCTTCAAAATGGGGGCTGCGGCTGCAATGATTCATCTGGATTGAAAGACAGAACTTTAACCCCATTAAATGTAAATTTTTGTTTCAAACTCCCAATTCAGGGACTTTGAAATATTTTGTGATGGGAAAATTATTGACATCCAATAGCGTTTAATGCCATAAGTATATTCATATTAAATGTGGATGACTGCTAGACATCAAGCCCCGATTGGAAATATTCCTCAAAGCAACTTTGGCAAATCCAAAAAAATAACGACCCAGTTTGATGCTAGTCCCGTGCGTCAAAGAGTACGAGGTGTCGATAAAGACCGCTAGAATTTAGGCGATCGCGAATCTTTTATCTTGAAATGTTTCTCGTTCGCCAACTGGTCTGGCATGGGCTTATTTCGACCTAGCCGTACTAACTTTCGCAGGCTATTCTTGTATTCCTTCTCTTGCGAACAAGAATAGTTTTTGTTTGTTCGTTTAATTGAAATTCTGCTCAGTCGCTGCCATTCACTCAATCGAACTATGCTTGCAAAATTCACAACATTCAGGGAAAAACGTCCCGTACGGCGTTATCGAATTCGTGCCATTGTTATAACGGGTGTCGTATGTGCTTTTGCCATTGGGTGGACGCCAGTCCGCGCTCAAGAAGCAGAAGGTGGAGAAGCGGCGGTCGAGCAAGTTGAAATTCCAACCGACGTCGATCCCAACGCGGCAATTACAATTGAGAATCCAGACATTCCCGTCGAGGACTTGCAACTGTTAATCAAGCCGCTTACCCTCGAAGAACTCGAAAACGAGGCGATCGCCTGGTTGGGACTGCTCAAAGCCAAAGCCACAGAAATCAGCGAAGCCGAAATTGCGATCAAACGACAAAATCGCACCATTGACAAAGAACAAGAAGCCGCCGATCGTCTAGAAAGCGCCAAGCAAGCCCTCAAAGAAGCCGAGGAAGTGCAAGAAAATGCCGCTCCCGGTTCTCCCGAGTATGAAGAAGCGGCGAAAAAGATCGAAGAAGCCAAAGAAAACATAAAAGAGGCTCAAGCCGCTATTGAAGAAGCCGCCGAAGCCGAACGGGAACTACAAGAAGATGCAGCCTCTGTCGAAGCGCTAAAAAAAGCTGAAGAAGTTGGCGAATTGCAAAAAGCCGAACAAGTCCTTGAAGAGGCTAAAAAGGCGCGAGACGAAATGACCCCCGGTTCGTTGAGCTACGAGTCCGCCACCGAACGAATCGATGCCTTAGACACGGCCATTCTCGACTTTGAAGACGCCAAAGAAGCCCAACAAGGCACGATTCCCGACTCGCCGGAATACGAAGAGGCAACCCGGGAACTCGACGCAGCACGGGAAGCCCTCAAACAAGCCCGAGAAGCGATTGATGGACCGGATACATCCGACGAACAATCCTCGGTCAATCTCGACGAACTGAGTGCAACCATCGACAATACTGAGGTCGAGGCAGGTACCGATTCAACGGTCGCCGGACCGCCGGAAGTCGGGGATGCAGAAGGGGAACTCGACCGACAGGAACAGCAGCTCGAACAAGACGCCGAAAAACTTGAGGAAAAAGCCGAAGCCGAGGCAGAGCAAAAAAATCAACTGATTGTCGCCGTCACCGAACTCCAAGCCGAGCAAACCGCCCTGATCGACCGCCTCAACGTGATTCTCGATGCGTTAGAAGCCAAAGGCGGCGATCCCAGTTTCTATCGCAAATACATTCAATCCGTGGGAGGTGTTGAACTAGACTTACAAGACACCGAAGGGTTGGGACTGCGACTGATCAGTTGGTTTCAATCCGAAGAAGGCGGCTTGCGCTGGCTCAACAATACCGGCAAGTTTTTAGGCGTATTTATCGGTATCGCGATCGGTTCTCAGCTTGTCGGAATCGTTGCGGGTCAAGCGCTTTATCGGATCGGTCATGTCTCCAAACTGTTAACTCAGTTTGTGGTGATGGCGATCCGCCGGGGTGGCGTTGTCCTTGGTTTTCTCGTGGGTCTAACCGCCCTAGGGGTCAGTCTCGGTCCCATCTTAGCCCTGGTTGGGGGGGTCAGTTTTGTCCTCGCCTTCGCCTTACAAAGCAACCTGGGTAATTTAGCCAGCGGTCTGATGATTATGGCGTACAAACCCTTTGACGTGGGCGATGAAATTAAAGTCAACGGTTTGTGGGGAAATGTCGCATCAATCGATTTAGCGAGTACGCGGATTATCGGGTTCGACGAGCAACTGTTTAGCGTTCCGAACAATACGATTTGGAGCAGTACCATTGAGAACTTGACGATCAAGGAAAATCGGATGGGAGTCGTTCCAGTTCGGGTTTCGTTCAACACGAATCTGCGTCGGGTCGAGCAAATTTGGTTGGAGATTGCTAGCGCGAATCCCTTAACGCTCGACGATCCCGGTCCATTTGTCGTCCCCTTCAAAACCAGCGAGTATTATGCGGATATGCTCCTGAAGTTTTGGACAAAAACGGAAGATTGGTGGACGGCGTATTTCGATCTTATCTATGCACTGCAAGAGCGTTTAGTGGAAGAAGGAATCTCAATCGTACCCCAGCACGAAATATTTCTACCGGGTAGTATGCCAAAACTAAATTCGCAAGAACCCTTAGAACGTAAGCTATCCAAACATCATGCCAACACGGTGACTGACGTCGAGCGATCGCTTGAAGCGAAGGTAGAACAAGGGAATTAAAACATGGAGAAAGACTGTCTCGGGGCGCAATCCAGCCAAACCGAGACAGTTTTTTTTCTGAAATAAAACGTTCCAAAGAGTTAGAACCGTTTTTAGAGTCTCAACGCCAAGATAGAGAAGTCGGGAACCCAGCCATTTAACTTAACAATGGAATCTTTCATTACCATTGCCAGCTTTGTCGTTTTTCTGGTTATTTTTTTATGGATAGGCGCTCTTGCCGCTCGAGTCTCCGACCACACAGAAACCGATTATCTTTTAGGAAATCGCTCGTTTGGTAAGGTTGTTATCGGATTGAGTGCGGGGGCAACGGGAAATAGCGGCTGGATTATGGTGGGATCGGTCGGCATGGCATACATGATGGGAATTTCATCTTTGTTAATGCCTATTGCCTATTTTTTAGGCGATCTCATCTTTTGGAACTTTTTTCCCCATAAAATCAACCAAATATCGCTCGATCTAGACTTACAAACAGTTCCGGAATTTCTAGGATCTAGCGCTCGAAGCAAGCAAGGTAAAAGAATTGTCACGTTAATTGTCGCATTAATTACGATTGTCTTTATTGGCGCTTACATTGCCGGACAATTTTCCGCAGCAGCCAAAACCCTCGATGTTTTTTTTGGCGTCGATATCAGGCTCGGAACGTTTATTGCTGCCGGCTCGATTCTGATTTATTGCGTCACGGGAGGTTTGAGAGCTTCAATCTGGACAGATGTGGTGCAAGCCTTTATCGTTCTGTTCGTATCTGTCGGGATGCTGGCTGTCGCCTTGATTGCTGGAGGCGGTATTTCTAACATTGTCGCGACTCTCCACGATATCGACCCGCAACTGACCAATTTCACCGCTGGTTTTACCTCTTGGACGTTGTTGGCGTATGTCGTCGGGTATTTCTTTTTAGGATTTGGATTTAATATCTCTCAACCGCAAATCTTAGTACGGTTATTGGCAAGTCGCAGTCCTGAAGACGCCAAGCAAGCCAAGTGGGTGTATTTATCCTATGTCTATTTAACTTGGGTGGCAATGATTTTGTTCGGCATTATCGTTCGAGCGTTAATTCCAGCAATTGACGATCCAGAACAAGCCCTGCCGTTCTATGCCATGCAGAATTTTAATCCAATTTTGGTTGGAGTCGTTCTGGCTGGCGTGTTTTCTGTGATTTCTTCAACCGCAGATTCTCAGCTTCTAGTCTGTTCTAGCACGCTAGCACGGGATGTCTCGCCACCATTTTATCACAAAATGTCGCGCAGGCATGGTCTTAAATACGAGCAATCGATGACTTCAATCGTGGGAATTTTAGCTGCGATCGCTACTTTAAATATTTCGGCAACCGTGTTTTCGCTCATGTTATTTGGGGCGGGGGCTGTCGCAGGGTCGCTCGGTCCAGCCATGCTCATTGTAATTACTAAACGACGGACGAACGCCTGGGCATTGAGTGCCATGATGATTGCCGGTATGATGACGACGATTGTTTGGCGATTGATAGGATATTCTAATACGCTTTATGAGGTTTTTCCTGGATTTGTTGTCGCTTTGGTCGTACACGAAGTTTTGATGAAATTTGCATTCCAACACAAAAACTATGACATCGATCGTTAAAATTAGTTTTACCTAAAATAACAAAAATTAATCTATTTAGTCGGCGATCGCCTTTGTCAATCTCTCGGTTTGACTGATTTAGCTTTCCGGCGATGGTCGTGGTGGCTATTTGCCATAACATCAATGATTATATTTAAAGTATTTTGACCATTGACAATTGCCAATCGCAATGCTTCAATAAAATCATTATATTCAGCCTCAACTTTGTAATTTTTGTTGTTCTGAAGTTAGAGACTTTTGCCTTATCCTTGAGGCGGATCAAAATAAAGTGAGGGAAAACACTTGCGGACGTTTAAGCGTATCGATCGGTTATTTCAGGAGCAAGCAGAGCGAACTCCAAGTGAAGTTGCGGTTGTTTTTCAACAGCAACAGTTGACCTATCAGCAGCTCGATCGCCAATCCAATCGACTGGCAAGCTATTTGCGTTCGTTAGGGGTCAACTCTGAAGTCTTAGTCGGGATTTGCTTAGAGCGATCTCTAGAGGCGATCGTCTCAATTTTAGCAATTCTTAAAGCCGGTGGTGCTTACGTACCGTTCGATCCGACCTACCCACAAGAGCGTTTGGTTTATATGTTCTCAGACGCTCGGATTCCCATTTTGTTAACGACTTCGGACTGTTCTGATTGGGTATCTGAATTACCGCAGCATCAAGCAAAAATTCTTTGCCTGGATACGCAATGGCAAAATATTTCTCAGCAGAGTTCGGACGCTCTCGTAAGTGAAGAAACCGCCGAAAATCTTGCCTATGTTCTCTATACTTCTGGATCGACGGGCAAGCCTAAAGGTGTTTGTTGCAACCATATCGGAGTTGTCAATCTCCTAGAAGATTTCGAGCAGAAACAGCCGATTTCTGTCGGCGATCGCTGTAGTTTTTGGACGAGCTTAAGCTTTGACGTTTCCATCTATGAAATCTTTTCAGCACTTCTAAGTGGCGGAACGCTACATATCGTCCCGGAACATTTACGCTACGAGACGATCGCCCTCTTTGAGTGGCTGAAAACCCATCAAATTAACAGTGCCTACCTGCCGCCATTTATTCTGAATAATTTTAACGAATGGTTGGAGCAAAACGCTAAAGATTGTCCGTTAAAGCGGTTGTTGGTTGGCGTAGAGCCGATTCTGGAACAGTTGTTAGTGGCGATCGCCCGTCAAATTCCAGGGTTGCAAATTATTAACGGTTACGGACCGACCGAAGCGACGATCTGTGCCACTTTGTATCCAGTTTCCTCGACCTCGGCAAACCATCAAAACACGCCCATCGGCAAACCCGTCCAAAATACAGAAATTTACTTGCTCGATTCCCAACTCCAACCCGTTCCCGAGGGAGAATCCGGCGAGTTGTATGTTGCTGGATTGGGGTTAGCACGAGGTTATCTCAACCGTCCGGACTTAACTGCCGAAAAATTTATCGACAATCCCTTTAACAACTCGCCATTCAAACGCCTCTACAAAACCGGCGACTTAGCTCGCTATCTTAGCGATGGTAACATCGAATTTCTCGGTCGCGTCGATCGCCAAGTTAAAATTCGCGGTTTCCGCGTCGAACTCGGGGAAATTGAAACGACATTACGCCAGCATCCCGAGGTGTGGGAAACGGTTGTCGTCGCTAGAGAAGACCGACCCGGAAGCAAACGTTTAATCGCCTATGTCGTTCCCGGCAATCCGGAGATTTCAGAGGCAGAAAGCGAGCAACTGGAACAATGGCAGCAAGTGGTCGATGCCACCTATAGCCAAATGACGCCTGACAGCGATCCGACCTTAAATATTATCGGTTGGAAAAATAGCTATACCGGCGAGCAAATTCCCCAAGTCGAGATGAGGGAATGGGCAGAACAAACGAGCGATCGCATTCTCTCGTGCAACCCCAATCGAGTATTAGAAATTGGCTGCGGCAGTGGAATGCTTCTGTTTCGGATTGCTCCCCACTGTTCCCACTATCACGGTTTAGATATTTCTGAAGCAGCGTTACGCTACGTCCGGCAACAAGTCGAAGCCCAAAATTTGGCTTGCGAAGTCGTTCTCAATCAACGATCTGCGGACAATTTAGAGGGAATCAAACCGGCGTCATTGGACGCGGTAATTATCAACTCGGTGATTCAATTTTTCCCGAGCGTCGATTACCTAGTCGATGTCCTTAAAAAAGTTGTTCGAGCCGTGGCACCAGGAGGAGCTATTTTTTTAGGAGATTTAAGGAGCCTACCGCTCCTCGAAGCCTTCCATACTTCAATTCAACTGTATCAAGCTCCCGATTCCCTTTCCACGCAGCAGTTACAGCAGCGTATCCAAAACAACCTCAACCAGGAAGAAGATTTAATCGTCGATCCGGAGTTGTTCGTCGCTCTCAAGCAAGAATTACCCCAAATCAGCCATGTCGAAGTTCAACTCAAACGGGGACGCTACCATAACGAACTCACCAAATTCCGCTACGATGTCATTCTTCATATTGGAAAAGATTCGTCGGTTCCGGTCGAACCCCGTCGGTTAGATTGGCAGAAAAACGAACTGAGTTTGTCCTCCATTCGCCAGCTTTTAGAAACCAGCCAACCCGACCTTTTAACCATTGAAAACGTTCCTAACGCTCGGTTGCGATCGGACATCGAGCAATTGACCCGATTGCAGAGCGGGAAATACGCCACCGTCGAAGCCTTGCGATCGGCTTTGCAGTCCGAGAATGGCGATGGCATCGACCCAGAGCAGTGGTGGAAACTCGGGGAAACATTACCTTATAAAACCTACATCAACTGGTCGAATTCCAAAGCCAAAGATTGCTACGATGTTGTCCTGCAAAAAGACACCATTGCTACTCCCTGTCCGGATGTATTGAGCGAGACATCGGCGTCGGTTTACAAACCCTGGAATGCCTACGTTAATAATCCGCTTCATAGCAAAATTGCCAGCAGTTTAGAACTGAGGTTGCGCAATTATTTGCATGAAAAGTTGCCCGAACACATGGTGCCTTCAGCCTTGATTGCGTTGGAGAAAATGCCCCTAACGCCAAGCGGAAAAATCGATCGCCGTGCTTTACCGGCACCCGATCGCTCTCGTCCGGATTTGGCAACCGATCTGGTCATGCCTCAATCGGAAGCCGAACAAACTATTGCCGAAGTTTGGCGAGAAGTGCTCGATTTAGATGTGGTGGGAATTGAGGATAACTTCTTTGAGCTGGGCGGTAATTCTTTGCTGCTAACGCAAATTTATCACAAACTCAGCGATCGCTTAGATCCCAACTTATCTATCGTGATGTTGTTCCAGCACCCAACTATTAAAATGCTAGCCCAACAGTTGAGTCAAACCAACGACAAACCGACCGTTATGAATAGCAATGGATCGACTACACGCAATCGTAAAAAGAGCGTCGCCAGGCAACAAAAACAACTCAGGCGACAGAGACGCGGCTAAACTTCAACATCGAAATTGCTTGCACCAGATAGTCGGGTAAACCTCTCACCTTATTGCTCATGAAACCACCGCTTGATTTTGAAGTCAGGGAAGCTGATATTGCGATTATTGGTTTGGCGTGTCGATTTCCAGGAGCCAATAATCCCGATCGGTTTTGGCAGAATCTCAAGGATGGCATCGATTCGATTGAGGTGTTTGAGGATGGGGAATTAGACATTGGCGATCGCGACTGTTTAAACGATCCGAATTACGTCAAAGCGGGTGCCGTTCTCGACGACGTGAAAGGATTTGATGCCGATTTTTTCGGTTACTCCGCCACCGAAGCCGAACTCATCGATCCCCAACAACGCATCTTTTTAGAATGTGCTTGGGAAGCGATGGAAAACGCCGGGTACAATCCAGACAACTATACCGGTCGAGCTGGAATTTATGCCGGTTCGGGGATGAATACTTATTTGCTCAATAACGTTCATCCCAATCGCGGTTTTTCCACCCATCGCACGTTTTTACAATCGATGGTAGACGTTCGAGTTCGGTTGGGAAATGCGAAATTTTGCTTGCCCACGAGAACTGCTTACAAGCTCAATTTTACCGGACCGAGCGTTAACGTTCAAACGGCTTGTTCGACTTCCTTAGTTGCCGTTCACATGGCGTGTCAGAGCTTGCTCAATGGCGAATGCGACCTGGCTTTGGCTGGAGGAGCCGCGATCGCCGTTCCGCAAAAAGTGGGCTATTTCTATCAAGATGGGATGATTTCAGCTCCCGATGGCAAATGTCGGGCATTTGATGCTGATGCCAAAGGAACGGTGTTTGGTAATGGCGTGGGGGTCGTTATTCTCAAGTCTTTAGAACAGGCAATTGAAGATGGCGATCCGATTCATGCGGTTATTAAAGGTTCGGCGGTCAATAACGATGGTGCCTTAAAAGTTGGCTATACTGCTCCGAGTGTGGAAGGACAGGCGATCGCGATTTCGGAAGCCCTTGCAGTTGCAGAAGTCGAGGCAAATACGATTAGTTATGTCGAGGCTCATGGCACCGGAACGACACTAGGCGACCCGATTGAAATGACGGCGTTAACTCAAGCTTTTCGAGAAACGACGGATGAAACGCAGTTTTGCGCGATCGGTTCGGTCAAAACCAATATCGGACATCTGGCAGAAGCGGCGGGAATTTCGGGTTTAATTAAAACGGTTTTAGCGTTAAAACACAAACAAATTCCACCGAGCCTTCATTTTAACCGACCGAATCCTAATATTAATTTTAACAACAGTCCATTTTTTGTTAACAATAAACTTGCGAATTGGAACTCCGGTGAAACCCCTCGACGTGCAGGGGTGAGTTCGTTTGGCATGGGAGGCACCAATTGCCATATCGTTCTCGAAGAAGCTCCACAACGGCAACGTCAACCCGAAACCCAGTCGCGATATTTGCTTCCCCTGTCGGCAAAAACTCCGCAAGCATTGCAGGAATTAGCACGGCGTTACGTCGATTTCTTTGACTCCGAACCGGATGCCGATCTAGGAGATATTTGTTTTACAGCCAGTAGCGGACGGAAACATTTTCAGCATCGGTGGGCGATCGTTGCAGCCTCCAAAGCCGATTTAAAACAGCAACTCTCCAATTTTAACACTCTAAAAGCCGCAAATATTCGGCAAAAACAAGCCTCTACCATTGCGTTTTTATTTACCGGTCAAGGCTCGCAATACTTCAACATGGGGCGGCAGCTTTACGACACCCAACCGAGTTTCAGAGAGAATATCAATCGCTGTGGGGAAATTTTAGAGCCGTACTTGTCCGAACCTTTACACGATATTATTTATTCCAACAATCCCAAACTCAATCGAACGGATTATACTCAACCCGCTCTTTTCGCCATAGAATACGCACTGGCTCAACTGTGGATGTCTTGGGGAATTCACCCCGATGTCGTCATGGGTCATAGCGTTGGCGAGTATGTGGCGGCGTGCATTGCTGGCGTTTTTAGTTTAGAAGATGGACTCAAATTAATTGCCGAACGGGGACGGTTAATGCAAAGCCTTCCTCAAGAGGGTGCCATGGTTTCGTTGTTAGCCTCCGAAGCCAAAGTTCGCGAAGCAATTCAAGCCGGTCAAAATGTATCGATCGCCGCAATTAACGGTGGTAACAGTACGGTTATTTCTGGCAAACGAGAAGATGTTAATGCGATCGCTCAAAAATTCGCAGCCGAAGGCATTAAAACCAAAGAGCTGAACGTTTCCCATGCCTTCCATTCGGCTTTAATGGAGCCAATTTTAGACAATTTTGCGGAAGTTGCCCGACAAGTTACGCTCAATGTCCCTCAAATTCAACTCATTTCTAATATTACCGGAGAGGTTGTCAACCATGAGGTGACTCAACCGAATTATTGGCGCGATCATATCAGGAAACCGGTCAATTTTCTCGGTAGCATGAACTGCCTCGATCGCCTTAATGTCGGTGTTTTGTTAGAAATTGGAGCCAAACCCATTTTACTTGGAATGGGGCGTCATTGCTTGCCAGAGCATCAGGGATTGTGGTTGCCGAGTTTGCGTCCCGATCGCGACGATTGGGAGCAAATGTTGGGAAGCTTGGCTCAACTGTATTTAAACGGGTTTGCGATCGATTGGTCGAGTGTTTATCAGAATAGCAATCGCCGTCGGACGTGCATTCCAACTTATCCATTTCAACGGAAACCGTATTGGATTGAAGCCATTCGAGGATCGTTCCCAACCCCCAACGCCTCACCCTCGAATCAGTTACATCCTTTAATCGACCGAAAACTCGATTTAGCGGGAAGTTCGGAAATTCGCTTTCAAGCTCGACTGAGTCTGGATCGTCCGGCTTGGATTGGAGAACATCGTTATTTCGGGCAGTCGATTTTGCCGGGAATGGGCTATTTAGAAATGGCGATCGCTGCTTCTAAACTGGCTTTTAAATGGGAGCAACCGATTTTAGAAGCGGTTAGCTTTCAGCAAGCATTGATATTCTCGCAAGGGCAAAGTCGAACCGTTCAAATTGTTTTAAAACCGGACGGCGATCGCGTGTGTCGATTTGAAATTTACAGCCGTGGCGATACCGATGAAGATTGGCAAATTCACGCCTCGGGACGGATAAACTCAACCTCGCGATCGCCCCTATCTCAGTTGGACTTAACCGCTCTCAAACCCCAATGTCCAAACGCCATCGATCCGAACTGGCTTTACCAACAATTTGAACGTCAAGGACTCGAATACGGCAACAGTTTCCGAGCGATCGCAGAAATTTGGCACGGTTCCAACATTGCGTTAGGAAAAATTGAATTACCCGACAATATCGCAGCAGAACTCGATCGCTATTCCTTGCATCCCGTGCTATCGGACATCTGCGTCCAAATTTTAGAAGCGATTTCGCCAGATCGAGAACGCCAAAATTCCTATGTCCCAGTCGGCTTGGAACGTTTGCGAATTTTAGCCCCTTCGAGTCCGCAAACTTGGGGTTACGCTCGCTTGCGAGAAGTTGAAGGAAAGCACCAACAAAAAATGAGTGCCGACTTCTATCTGTTCGATGTCAATGGAGAGGCGATCGCGATTTTAGAAGGCTTAAAAATTCAAGCCGTCAACCGCACCGAACTGTTAGATTCTACCCAACCCAATCCCAGCCAAGATTGGCTTTATCAAATTCAATGGCGATCGCAACCTTTACCGCCTCCAACCAGCGATTCGATGTTACTCGCACCCAAGAATGGACAACCGAGACATTGGCTGATTTTTGCCGACAATGAAGGAATTGCCCAACAGTTAAAAGTCTTATTACAACAACGACAAGATATCTGTACCTTAGTTTGGTTGGGAAGCGAGTACCGACAAAAGGGCGATCGCGAATTTCAACTCAATCCATCCGACCCCCAACAGTTTCGGCAACTTTGTCAAGATGTACCGCCATTTGACCGGGTCATCCATTTATGGAGTTTGAATTCACCCCAAACGGTGACGAGCGATGACTTAGAAACTGCCGTTCGGATGAGTTGTGGCAGTACCTTACATTTGATACAAGCTTTAACCCAAAGCGATCGCAAATTGGAGGGTTTGTGGCTGGTCGCGAAAGGCTCGCAAACCGTGAACCAATTTCCCGTTACCCATATCGAACAATCGCCAATTTGGGGAATGGGAAAAGCGATCGCCCTCGAATATCCCCAAATGAACTGTATCAGAGTCGATTTAGACAACGATTCTACCGTCAACTGGGCAGAAATTTTAGACTTGGAAATCGAGTATCGTCACCGGGAAACGGAATCGGAAGACCAAATTGCCTATCGCGATCGCACTCGCTACGTGCCTCGACTCGTTCGCTATCTCCCGAATGCCAAACCCAGCCATGAATTAAACTTATCGCCCGATCGCACCTACTTAATTACCGGAGGACTGGGCGATTTGGGTTTATTAGTCGCTCAATGGCTGGTGGAAAAAGGAGCAAAAAATCTGGTTCTGCTAGGACGCAGCGAACCGAAACCCAACGCACGCGATCGCATTCAAGAACTGCAACAATCGGGCATTCATGTTGTCATTGCTCGTGCGGATGTTGCTAACTTCGAGCAAATGCAATCGGCGTTCGATCGAATTGGGCGATCGATGCCACCGTTAAAGGGAATTATTCACGCTGCGGGGGCGATCGCGGATGGAACTCTACCCCAACAAACTTGGCAGAAATTTGCCAAAGTTTTGAGTCCCAAAGTTCAAGGAGCTTGGAATTTACATCGGTTAACTCAAGACACCGATCTCGACTTTTTCGTCCTGTTTTCTTCCGGAACCTCTTTACTCGGTTTTGCCGGACAATCCAATTACATTGCCGCCAATACATTTCTGGATCGCCTCGCTTGGTATCGCCAATCTCAAGGCTTGCCCGCTTTAACCATTAACTGGGGAGCTTGGGCAGAAATCGGCATGGCAGCCAAACACCAGCAACAAGTCTTGCAAAGGCTCGAACAAAAGGGAATCTATGCATTCTCTCCCCCCCAAGGATTGGCAATTTTAGAACAATTAATATTAGAACAACCCACCCAAGTCGGCGTAATTTCAATGGACTGGAATCGGTTCGCACGACACGGATGGGCAAACGTACCGTTGTTTGACGAACTCACGCAAGATTTAGTCCCGTCGGAACAACCCGACATTGCCCGACAATTGGCAAATGCAAATTGGGCAGAAGGTAAAACAATTCTGACCGATTTTATCAGCCATCAAGTTGCCAAGCTCCTGGGGTTAAATGCCCAACAGAACCTCGATATCAAACAACCCTTAGTCGATTTTGGATTCGATTCTCTCGCAAGCGTTGAATTGAGAAATAATTTGCAATCGAGTCTGGGGTGTTCCCTGCGTTCGACCTTACTGTTCGATTATCCAACTATCGACGATTTAGCCAATCATTTAGGCGATCGATTGTTAGCCAAGTCAAAGAATAGCAACAGTCGATCGAGAGGCGATCGCGAATCTTTATCGACCTTAGTCCCCATCCAACCCCACGGCGTTCAACCGCCTTGGTTTGTGGTTCCAGGAGTACTTGGAAGCGTCTTTGAACTTTACCCGCTATCCCGTTGTTTGGGGTCGGAACAGCCTGTTTACGGCTTGCGATCGCTCGGTTTAGAAGAAGATATCGAACCCCTGACCGCCATCGAAGCAATCGCCGCTCACCACATCCAATGGATCGAAACCATTCAACCCCAAGGAAAATATTTTATCGCCGGTCATTCCTTTGGCGGCAAAGTTGCCTTTGAAATTGCCCAACAGTTAATCCAACAGGGGAAAGAAGTGGCTAAATTAGTCCTAATGGATATCCCCGCAACTATTCCCGATACAGAGAAAGATGCTGCCAACTGGAGCAATGCGAAATATTTAAGCCAAATTGCCAGTATCTATGGAGGTGCTTTAGGTCGAGATTTGCAAATTCACGAGAACAAGCTTGAGAATCTGAGTTTAGACGAACAACTCAATTATGCCGTTCGACAATTCCAGCGAATCGGACAAAACTTGCCGAAATCGCAAATGATGCGAATCTTGCAAGTGTACAAAGCCAATACTCAAGCTCATACTCAATATATCCCTCGGGAAATTGACGGTGTTTCCGTGACGCTGTTGCGAGCCAAACAACTGAGTCAAAACAATGATTTTCTGCCCGACGAAGCCACCACTTTCGCCGATCCGAGCTGGGGTTGGCATCAATTAACCCGTCAACCCCTAGAATTTCATTTAGTTCCTGGCAATCATTTCACGATGATAAAGGAACCACAGGTGAAAAGTTTAGCCCAACATCTACTCTGCAAGGACTATGCAAACCCAAGCGTTGCCTAAAAATCGAGTTGTCCCTTCCGTCATTCCGAATTCTTTCTACTACGATCCAGAGATTTGGGAACAAGAAAAGCAAGCCATCTTTTATCGAACCTGGAACTTTGTCGGACATCGAGAACGGGTTAAAGAACCCGGTCAATATTTTACGTGTCGGTTACTCGATCGCAATATTGTTATCCTGCGTGACAGCGATCGCGTCTTGCGTGCTTTCTATAACGTTTGTCCGCACCGAGGACACGAGTTAGTCCAAGGAGAAGGGCAATTGCGGCGAATCAGTTGTCCGTATCACGCTTGGATGTTTAACACGGATGGGAGCCTTCACCGAGCCAGTTTTAGCCACGAAATCGAAACCTTCGATCCCGCTCCATTTAACCTCAAACCCGTGCAAATTGAAGACATTTGCGGCTTGCTATTTGTCAATCTCGACCCATCCGCTCAATCGCTCACACAGTTAATCCCAGATTTTGAAGAACAGTTACAAACCTATACCCCCAACGTCGCCAATTTAACCTTGGCATATCGCCAAGAGTTTACCGTCAACTGCAACTGGAAAAATCTCATTGAAAACGCCCTAGAAGACTATCACACCCTCAGCGTTCATCCCGGACTGAAAAATAACGTTACCGTCGATAGTTTTCACTCCGTCACCACTGGCATGACTTCCTATCAAATTTACCGACCGAAATCCGACAATAACGGTCGATACAGTTTAGACGATCGCTCGAAGTTTGTCTGGTGGTGGTTGTGGATCTGGCCCAATATGCAAATCTCGACTTTCCCCGATCGCGGCGTCAGAATTTCTCGCGTTTATCCGACAACCGCGACCACCAGTCACTGGACATTTGAGTTCTATTTAACCACGCCAACGCCAAACAAACAGGAAATGGAAAACATCGAGCGTTTGGTCAGCACGACCCTGCTTGAAGATATTGCAGCGGTCGAATCCGTACAACGGGGTCAGCAATCCCTTGGCTCCCATTACGGACATTTAATGGTCAGTACCGACCCCGATCGCCATTGGAGCGAGTTGGGAATTTACCATTTTCAAAACTTAATCAAAGATGCCCTAGAAAGTGGTTGATTTTTAATATTATTCCAGGGTACAGTCTAAAAGCAATCAATTGGAGCGGTTTATGAAAGGACAAGTCGAAGCAACAATCAATTCACAACAACAAAATAAAATCACCACCACTCATCCATTATCTCAAAGTCAAATCAATCGCTACCACGAAGACGGATTCGTTCGCGTTCCAGGGTTTTTCGATGCCGAGGAAATCGCGATTATACGGCGAGCTTGCGAAGAAGAGGCAAAACTGAAAGATGCAGAAGTCAAATTTGCCGACGCTCGCGGGAATACCAGTAAAATCGCCTACTGGACTCAATTAGACGACACGCTGTTTGGCGTCATTCCCCGTTTGGCTCGCATGGTGGACGCAGCAGAAAAGCTTTCCGGAGGCGTTGAATGCTATCATTGGCATTCTAAAGTCGTTAAGAAAGAACCTCACGCCGAAGGGTATTTTGAATGGCATACCGAGTATGGCGGATGGTATTACGAAGGTTGTTTGTATCCCGATTTGTTAGGAATTTTTATTGCCGTTGGCGACCATACTAAGGCAAATGGTTGCGTCCAGATTCTCAAAAAATCCCACTTGCTCGGTCGGGTAGAACACGTCATTGTTGGCGATGCGTTAGTCGCCGATCCTAAAATTATGGAAAAAATTGAGGAACGGCTAGAGCTGGTTCATTGCGAAATGAAATCGGGAGATGCGTTGTTCGTGCATTCCAATACGCTTCATCGGTCTCAAGGCAATAAAACCGATATTCCTCGAATTAATATTGCGTGTCACTATAACACGGCGTCCAACGAACCCGTTTGGTTAGAGGGACGCGAATATCGCCGCTATCAACCGATTCAAACGCTACCGGATTCGACCATTCTTGAAGGGAATTATCGAGGAGCGATCGCCGATAATACGTTTGAAACAGTGGAAAAAGGGTTCAAGAGTATGGTTCAAAGCGATCGCGGCTAAATGTGAATTGACCGGATTGCTCTCTTTTGTGGGCGATATCTGAGTTTGCAGGCAAATAGGACGCTGAATAGACGCTAGAAATTACGTGATTTTGTTGGGTTTCATTTCTCAACCCAACCTACAGCAGGGTTTAGGTTGACTCGGGAAACCCAACTTTTCTAAATTTAATATCACAAAATAATACGATCTAATATGCATCAAAAGACCGTTCATTTCACTCGATTGGATGACGCAACCCCCGAGGAATTACAGTTTGCCAATGATTGTTTTAACGAACATCTCAAAGGGTTGACCCAACGCATCATTCGCACGCTAATCGGCTTGCAAGGCGAAACTATGGGAACTCAGGTAGACCGATTCGAACATTCCCTACAAACCGCGACGCGAGCCTTGCGGGATGGTGCGGATGAGGAAACCATCGCCTGTGCTCTATTGCACGATATTGGGGACGATTTAGCACCGGGAAATCATGGCGAAGTAGCCGCTGCGATTTTGCGACCCTATGTTTCTTCAGAAAATGCCTGGATGCTCGAACATCACGAAGTCTTTCAAGGCTATCACTATTATCACTTAATCGGTCGCGATCGCCACGAACGAGACAAGTTTCGAGGACATCCGGCGTTTGAACGAACTCGTTTGTTTTGCGAGCAGTGGGATCGCGTGTCTTTTGACCCAGACTACGATACCTTACCGCTTTCGACGTTTGAACCGATTCTAGAGCGTATTTTTAGTCAAAAAATTGCTTGGATCGAGTAAGTATGGATTGATTTTACCGCCATGAAATTCAGTTGCAGTATTTATCAAAATAACGGTCAAGATTGGGATGCCGAAACAGATGTCATCGTTATCGGAAGTGGATTTGCCGGACTAGCGGCTGCAATTGAGGCTAAAAATGCCAGTGCATCGGTGTTGGTGTTGGAAAAACGCAGTGCTTGCGGCGGTAACTCGATTATGAGCGATGGCGGAATGGCGGTTGCGGGTTCTGCTTTACAAGCCAGATACGGCATTCAAGATTCTCCAGAGTTAATGTATCGAGATATGTTAAACTCTGGACTCAATTTAAATGAATCTAGGTTGGCTTGGATTGTTGCCCAAAACTCTAAAGCAACCTTAGACTGGTTGGTGAATTATATTGGCGTCCAATTTCAAGATAAATTAGTCCCGGTCGGCGGTCATTCTGTTCCTCGGGTTTATATTCCTTTCAATACCTCGGGAACTGCAATTGTTAAACCCCTGCTGCGGGAGGTCAAGGAGTTGGGAATTAAAATTCGATTGAAAGCGTGTTTGACCCAATTGATTCAGTCTCCAGACGGTCGAGTGGAAGGGGTGGAAATTTGCGATCGCACTCAAACTAAAGTCGAGCGAATTTATGCCAAAAAAGGCGTCATTTTAGCCACTGGCGGTTTTGGTGCAGACGTGCCGTTTCGCACCCTTCAAGACGCCCGATTGACTGCAGATGTGGGAAATACCAATCGGTCGGAAACGACGGCAGAAGTGGCGATCGAGGCAATAAGATTGGGCGCCAACGCCGTTCACCTGAAATGGATTCAGCTCTCGCCGTGGAGTTCGCCGGATGAAAAAACCGATAAAATTGCCAGCGAGTTTTTTTATACGGTGTTTCCCTATGGAATGGTAGTGAATCCCATGACGGGACGGCGAATATTTGATGAATTGTCGAATCGAAAAACTAGAGCCGATGCTATCTTAAACGTCGGGCAACCGTGTATCGGAATCGCTGATTTAGAGGGTACTCGAATTTCCGGACACGATGTCGAAAAGTTTTTAAATCGAGGTGTGGTTCGTAAATTTGACAATCTAGAACAATTGGCGATCGCCTATAATATCCCTTATCAAAACTTACAAGAAACAATTTCGCGGTACAATCAATTTGTTGAAAACCGTCGAGATGAGGAATTCCAAAAGCCGATTCCCCCAGACGCCAAACCCCTAAACCCGCCCTACTACGCCATTCGCCTGTGGCCAAAAGTCCATTACACCATGGGCGGACTTCAAATTAATTCCGACGCTCGCGTTCTCGATACAAACCATCAACCGATTCCCAATTTGTATGCAGCGGGAGAAGTCACGGGGGGAATTCATGGTGCGTCTCGCTTGGGCGGTTGTTCGGTGACAGAATGTTTAGTGTTTGGGAGGATTGCTGGGAGAAACGCGGCTTTAGTTTCTGAACAATTGACTCACACTCAAACAATTAACCAGGAGATTGGAATCGGACAATGACAATTAAACCCGAAGACAGAGCCGATGAAATGTACACTTGTCAGGACAGCCAAGAATTAGCGGCTAAATACGACGAGTGGTCGGAAAATTACGATCGCGAATTGAAAGCAGCCTTCGACTATACCGCTCCGTCTATCGCGGTCGATGCTTTAAGCAAGTACCTTTCCCCCCAATCCCGAATTTTAGACGCGGGGGTGGGAACGGGTTTGGTCGGCGAACTCCTCCGCGAGAAAGGTTACTCGAATTTAGAGGGGATGGATCTTTCCTCGGGAATGCTCGCTAAAGCCAAAGCGAAAAATATCTATACCAATCTGTATCAAAAAGTGATGGGCGAACCGCTGGGTTTTGCGACGAATAGTTTTGATGGCGTGGTGAGTGTCGGCACCATTACATTCGGTCATGCCCCGGTCGGCTCTTTTGATGAATTAGCTCGGATTACGAAACCAGGCGGTTACCTGATTTTTACCCTGCGTCCGGATTTCTACGAAACGGGGGGAGCGAAAGAAAAGCTGAATGCACTAGAGCAAGAGAACAAATTACAGTTTGTCGAAGTGGGGGAAAGATTTCAACCCCTGGCTAAAGTCGAACCCGATATTGAGTTTCAGGTGTGGGTGTATACAGTTACCCGTTGATATGAATTATCGGCTAGGGACGAACATTGCGATCGCCCTACTAGCCGATTTTGCTGCTTACAAGCGGCGTCGGATATTCGCACCGTGGGTATCGGTGCCGCAGGTAGACAGCAAGCCGTATTCCTGATTTAAGCGTAAGACCCGTTTGGTTTGCTTGGGGCTGGGTTGCCACGGATGGGGATTGCCGTAAGCGTAGTACGCCTCTGCACCGTCGATTCCCAGGCGTGCGGCTTCGGGGATTAAATCGCTGGCCGAGCGACGATAGCGTTCCGGATGGGCCAGGATCGCTAAGCCACCGGCGGCTTGGATCGCGGCAATGACATTCTCAGCTTGATAGTCGTCTCCGCGAGTCGTTCGACCTTGGATATAGGGGTGCATGACCGGACTGTCGGGGTCGAACCCATAGCCGAGAATGTGAACTTCGCTGGTGAGGAGTTTGGCGTTAATTTCGATTCCCGTCCACAACGTTGGCAAGCCCTCGCCGTCCAATTCGTCCAACCAGCGTTGAGCCGCGTAATAGCCGCCGACGCTGTGGTGATCGGTAATGGCTAGTCCCTCAAGGCCGATTTCTATGGCTTGTTCGATCGCCCGTTCGGGAGACAATCGCCCGTCCGAGTACACCGTGTGCATGTGGAAGTTGTAGTGTTTGGGGCAGCTGTGGGCATTGAGGGTTTGAAACACTTGTTTGAGGGCTGTCCGGTCCCGAGCCATTTGCTGGGGACGTTGAGAAGTTGGAGCAAAGTTGACAGTCATAACCGCGTTACAAAGCGAGTGTTTGCGCACCTGCACCTCTAAATCCACGCGAAAGCCAGTAGCGATCGGCGTTTGATGTGTCTGGCAGCCAAGCTGCAACCGGGCAAGTTAAGACCTGCTGTCGAGCGATCGGACTTGGTTGCCGGAGTCCCATGGATTCGTTGATTTTTATCCATTGGGAAGATGCTTTACATATTTTAAAGAAAAGAGACGGTCGATCGCCATTAAAGTGACCCCAATCGCCAATTTATTTTTTTGATGCATGCGATTTGCCTGAATTGAGGCAAGCTTCAAACCGAGGTGTACGCTCAATTGGCTCGATCGCGACGAAGGAACGTTCATTTCAGGTTTCGGTGAAATATTGGGATTTCCAGACGAATGCCCGTGCGAGCAGTACGATGGCACTGAAGACGGCTCGCCCTTCTCTCAATCCGGCGTCGGATTTTCGGCTCACCCCGCATCGAGTCAAGATTTCCGGCATTCGGGAAACGGCGATCGCCAGACAGTTCTTGCAATGTTTAGGTCAGTGCCATACCTCTCGGTTCGGGCAGATATCCGGTGGCAATCTCTAAGAATGGCTCCCGCAAAGATTGGAAATAATCACGAAAAAATTGCTGGTTGGCGAGTGGGAGAGATCGAAAGTTGACCGACCTCTCCCCGATCGCGCGATTATGAATTGCGCATTTGCCATGCCAAGTCCAAGAGTTGAGTCCACCGCTTTTGAACCTGTTTCGGCGTGCATTTGAGTGCTTTGGCAATATCGGACTCGTTGGTTTGCTGTTGTTTGAGATCCAACAATTGTTGCTGTTCGGGAGAGAGCGCATTGAGAAAGTCTTGCCATTGTTGGGGCGACATCCCTAAATTTTGTTCTAAGTCTGCGCCCAACCATTGGTGGACTAATTTCCAATCGCCCGATCGCGCGAATTTTTCCACGTGATACTTAAACCGCTGTTGCAGGTAATCTCGCTGGCGCGAAGACAGTCCCAGAATTTCGTCGATTTCCGTTGCCGAAATATCTTGCAACTTCAGCACCAAATAGTCCACGCAATCCGACTGTCCCTGCGCTTCGAGGTAGTCGATCAACGCCTGAATCACGCGATCGCGCACCACCGCTTCCGCCGGATCCACCGTATCGGTCACCATTTGCTCCCGGACTTGATACACCGCTGCCGACCGGCTGTGCGCCTCATCTTCTTCCCCTTTGGGCGATTCGACCGCCATCTCCATATCCACCGACGTTTCCGGCGGCTGTCCGTTGGCAAATCCCTGCGCCCGCAAAATAATCAGTTGCTGGGAATTGCGTCCGGGCAGCGAAATCCGACGCTTGGCGTACTGTTCCGTAAACGCCATGTATTCCGACAATTCGATCGCCCGACGGGGCGTGTAACCTTCGTGGACATCGTGTTCCCGTCGAAACGCCCTCAGTGCCTCGATATAGAAACCTTGCAGGAAATCCTCGATCATGTGGTAGCGAGCTTGGAAGCCAAAATGCGATCGCGACGGAGCGATATGGCGGTACACCATCACGCTCAGGCGACTGTGCAGTTCCACGCGACCCTGCTTCGACCCCAGGCGATAGTACGACAGGCACTTCTGCATCCGATGGCGGGCGAGAGTTTTCTGCCAGGACGCAACTTCGCCCGAGGTTTGAATGCGATTGCTCTTGCGACAGATGCGGGCAACCTCGCGAGCGATACGGGTCGAAACATCGCGAACGCTGCGGCTGCTGGACTTGAGTTCGGTTGTCAATTCTTGCAGCACCCACGCCTCGAGTGCCTGCGTTTCCATTCCCCAGGTCTTGGCGTCCGGAGAAGGGTTCGACTCTGGCGAAGAATTAGACGGGTCCTGATGGGTTCCGACGTGGTTGTTGCCGCGATTGTTGGAATTAGCAAGTTTGATATTCATAGCTTTGCCTCTGGTAGCGCACCGAAATGCAAGCAACGGATGTTCGAGTGGAATGGCTCCGATTGCCTACACTTCGACTTTAGGGGCGCGACTAGGGGCGGTAGGATGCCCGAGTTGCCACTAATCGAACCTTTCATCCATCGGGGTTGCCAGTTGGGAAAGCCACCGCGCGATCGCCTGTGCCCACGGGGCAGTGCCAAGGTTCCCCCTCGAGCGCTCCAATATCTCTGTAGATCTACCATTGCGCCTTGTCTACCGACGGGTGCGATCGCCGTGCAAGTTCCCCCCGTAAGAGTGGACGCTGGCGCGACTGGTTGCGCGATCCTGCTCCATTTCCGCAACTGGCACACCGCGATCCTAGGGTTCGACCCAAGCATCAACCCACTCTTCAACCTCCTCAATCCCCAATCCTTCTCGCACTAACTTGGGAACCCCCTCAGTTAAATCCAGAATGGTCGAGACTTGGTAGCCTGGGTTGGACGTATCGTCGATAATAATGTCTATCAATTTGTCCCATCGGTCGAATAGTTCGGCTTTGTCGATTTGTCTGCCCGTTTCGATCGTCGGAATCGGCGTGCTGCCATCCTCGCTGGGTAAATACGCCGAGGTTGAAATAATCGGATGACCCAACGCTTCGATCAGCGACAGGCAAATCGTTTGGTCGGGAACCCGAATCCCGGTGGTTTTGCGCTTGGGATCCATCACTAGGCGCGGGACGAGTTTGGTGGCTGGCAGCAAGAACGTATACGGACCTGGAATCAGATGCTTCATAATCCGATACGCCGGATCGGAAACGAGTGCGTAACTGGCAATATTAGAGAGCGAGGAACACAAAAACGTCAGGGGCTTATCATTGGATAGCCGCTTGATCCGCCGCACCCGTTCCACCGCCGATTTCACGTTCAGATCGCACCCGATCGCGTAGACGGTATCGGTAGGGTAGAGCATCACCGCGCCATTTCTGAGCGCGTCCTCGATCTCTTCTATTCTTCGAGGTTGCGGGGTATCCGGATGAAGTTCGTAAAGAGTCGCCATAAACCCAATCGGTTTGATGAATAAGCTAGCTTACTTAGAATGTCCGACTGGTATTGCCGGAGATATGTGTCTGGGTGCCCTCGTCCATGCTGGCGTGCCGTTAGACTATCTCGCCGAAAAACTCGGTGCCCTCGGCATTGACGGGGAATTTCGCCTGAGTGCCGAGTCCGTCCGCCGCAGCGTCCAGCAAGCAACGAAAGTCTATGTCAGTTTAAACGAGAAGTTCGGCGAAAACGATGAAAATCTGGAACCGCCGACGTTCGATCGCCCCCACCACCACGACGATCGCGTTCCCTGTCGCCACCTGGGGGAGATTGAAGCGGCAATTGTCAGCGGCACATTACCCGCGCGAGTCCGAGAGTGGAGTCTGGCAGTCTTTCGCAAACTCGCCGAAGCCGAAGGCGCGGTTCACGGCATTTCGCCCCAAAAGGTTCACTTTCACGAAGTCGGCGCGACGGACGCCATTGTCGATATTGTCGGCACCTGTTTGGGGTTGGATTGGTTGGGGATCGATCGCCTCTATTGCTCGGCATTGCCCACGGGAGGCGGAACGGTGCGCACCGCTCACGGGATTTTGCCCGTTCCCGCACCTGCTGTCTTGAAATTGTGGGAAATGCGGCAAATTCCGGTGTATTCCAACGGGATCGAGAAGGAATTGGTCACCCCGACGGGAGCGGCGTTAGCGGTGACCCTGGCACAAGGGTTTGGTTCGCCGCCGCCGATGACGCTGAAAGCGGTGGGATTGGGAGCCGGATCGCGCGATTTTCACATTCCCAATATTTTGCGCTTGTGGATTGGCGAGACACCCCTCGATTCCAGTTCGCGACCCACCGAAGAAACTCTCGCCGTCCTCGAAACTCAAATCGACGATGCCAGTCCCCAAGCGATCGCCTACGCCCAAGAGACATTATTTCAGATGGGGGCGTTAGATGTCTTCACCCAACCGATTGGCATGAAAAAGTCCCGCTCTGGCATTTTGCTGACGGTTATCTGCCACCCGCAACACCAAGCGGCGTGCGAGTCAGTGCTATTTCGCGAAACGCCGACGCTGGGAATTCGCCGTTCCACCCAGCAGCGGGTTATCCTACCGCGCCAGATTCAAACCGTGGGGACGCCTTACGGAAACGTGCGGGTGAAAGTGGCGACAGGGGAAGAGGGAACAGCGATCAACGTGCAACCGGAGTTCGACGATTGCGCTCGGATTGCCCGCGACACCGGACACCCCTGGCAGGAGATCCACCGGATCGCGGTGCAATGCTGGCATTCGGTACAAGGTTAATCGGCGATCGCCTCTTCTAAAATCTCGATCCGCGCTTCGAGCCGATCCATGCGATCCTTGTGTTCGATAACCAAGGTTGCGAGGCGATCGAACATGGGATCGTCGGAGGTGACTGGGCGCGATGGGGTCGATGGAGCGGGACGGGGAGGAGCAGCGCGATCGATACTCGAGGAGGGAAGATTGCGAATTTGAGATTGGAGCTGTCGCACTTGAGATCGGAGTTGAAAGATTTCGGATTCGAGGCGGGCAATTTTAGTTTCGACCGAGGCTTGAGCGGGGGCAAACTGAAAGGCGATCGCCACGCCGACGATCGCGCTCAACGCGAGAATTGCAATTTTTTTAACCATAGCTGCTGCGGGATTCCTCGTAGTTTGACGGCATTCGCTGGCTGGGGACGGGCTTGAAAAATAACCGGACATCGATCGAGAGCGGTTAAGATATGTTTCAGGAGAATCATCCCAATCCACAATCCATCCCGTGACCTCAATCGATCCCAAACTCGATAAAGCTGCGTTGAGAAAGCAACTGTTACGCCAACGGCGATCGCTGGTCGAATCGGAATGGCGAGCCAAGAGCCATCGCCTTTGCCAACACCTGCAAACTTCGCCTCTCGTGGAGCGATCGCGCACGATTTTGGCGTATTTCAGCTTTCGCAACGAACCCGATCTCTCCCCCTTATTCGAAGATCGCCAACGTCAATGGGGATTTCCCCGTTGCGTCGGTCAATCTCTATCTTGGCACTTGTGGAAACAGGGCGACATTTGCCAACCCGGTGCGTTTGGCATTCCCGAACCCCATCCCGACGCGCCATCAGTCTCTCCCGAACAGGTCGATTTAATTTTAGTTCCGGCGGTGGCGTGCGACGAGCGAGGATATCGCCTCGGCTATGGCGGCGGCTTTTACGATCGCCTGTTGAGCCATCCCGATTGGCAATCCAAACCCACCGTCGGCATTGTTTTCGATTTCGCGCGCCTCCCGTCGATTCCGACCGAACCGTGGGACACGCGATTGCACGGCATTTGTACCGACGCCGGATTAAAAATATTTGAGTAATATGATAAATCTCAAGCAAGCGATCGGCACTTATTTACTTCTCGGCGCGATCGCGATCGTGACCGTCATGCCGTTATTGTGGCTGTTGAGTACCGCTCTCAAATCCCCGAGCGAGAACATTTTTGCCTTTCCGCCACAGTTGATTCCGGCGCAACCGACCCTCGACAATTTTGTCAAAGTTTGGCAAGCGCAACCGTTCGGACGCTACCTGTTCAATAGTACCCTCGTGGCGATCGCCACCGTCGCCTCGAACCTGCTGTTTTGCTCCCTCGCCGCTTATCCCTTGGCGCGATTGAACTTTCGGGGACGCGAGCCGATTTTCCTCGCCATCGTCGCCACGATTATGATTCCGTTTCAGATCGTGATGATTCCCCTCTACATTCTGACCGTACAACTGGGGTTAAAAAACACCTATTTGGGAATTATGTTTCCCTCATTAGTCAGCGCGTTTGGAATTTTCCTTTTGCGCCAGGCATTTGCTGGCATTCCCAAGGAATTAGAGGAAGCCGCGCGTATGGACGGTTGTTCCGAGCTGGGGTTATGGTGGTACGTAATGCTGCCTGCCGTGCGTCCGGCACTTGTGACTCTCGCGATTTTTGCGTTTATCGGCTCGTGGAGTGATTTTCTGTGGCCCCTCATCGTGACCGATCGCCCTGACTATTACACCCTTCCGCTGGGTGTAGCCAATTTAGCTGGGACATTTTCGCTGGATTGGCGTCTCATTGCGGCGGGTTCGATCGTCTCGATCGCCCCAGTACTGCTGCTGTTCGTCCTTCTGCAACGCTATATCGTACCTACCGATACCGCCAGCGGCGTGAAAGGATAAGCGATCGAGTAGAGGCACCCGAGAAATATACTAATGCGATCGCGATCGCAATTGTGGCATCGGAGCGATCGCAACCCCTCGCTCCGCCTGTCACGTTACTTTAGCGATCTCCTTCCTATAATTGCTTAGACCTATCAAAACCACCAGGGATGCTCGACTCATGTTAGGAAATTTTCAACGCGAATCTCGCCAAACCGAGCTAACCGATTCAACGCGCCTCCAACGCACCCTTCAGCAAGCTCAAGATGCAATTTATACCTATCTTTTGAGCATTGTTCAAGAACAATCGCCAGAAGAGGTCTTAGCTGAGTTTAAGCATCTCTTTATTCATCAAGTTAACGCTCGGGATGAAGAGGCGCGAGATGCGGTCTGTCAAATTATCCTTGAAAATCAAGAAGACGAGTTTCGATATACGGTTCAACGGTCTTGTTATATTTTAATCAATAACTGGGAAGCTCATCGACAACACCAATACATTCAAAGTCTCATCGAACTGTTTGAAGACCCAGTTATCGAACGCGATACCTTTTCGCCAACATTAAAGCGCCTGAGAATCTGGCTCAAAAACTTTGTTTCTAGTCCGTCCTACGAAGAACTCCGCCTCTTTATTGCTAGATTTGAGTTAGAAGAAGAGGAAGATGAAGACAAGGGTTGGACGCGACGCTACACCTCTTATTTATTAGTTCCTCAATATATCGATTTAAAGAATTCAGTCGAGCAGCGCGAAAGTGCTAGGGCGCTTTCCAAGAAGTTGCGGGAAAAGTTTAAGTTCGATCTTGCCATGTATACGGCTCGCTCGCAGTCCGGGCTACCCACGGCGGGAACGCGCAACCCCACCAGTTTGGGCGATGATGTTTTGCGTTTGATTAAAACGATTGTGGCTCGGCGGGGAAAGTTTAGTTATTCTAATTTGGCGCACTTATTCTTAAATCAAACTGAGGATTTATACTATAAAAAATTTAAGAAAAGTCTGCAAAAATATTTAATCTTTTCCATTGAAAGCAAAGATTTTGTTAACACGCTCAAGACACAACTCAACAAGAAACTCGCACCGCTGTACGAAGACTATCACTACGACCCCATCGATGATGCATTGCGATTGCGGACGTGCAATCGCGCGATCGAGTTTCTGACCACGGAAAACTACAAGGAACCGTCTTCGCTTTTCGTTTTGCTGCTGTCTCAGGGGAATCCGCTCACCTTGGCGATCGCCCTGTTAAAATTGTTGCTGATCAGCCGAAATTCTCGTACCCATCTCGAAGCCTGTATTGCAGCCTTAATTCGGTATTACGAACCGTTTCCGAAAGAAAAGTGCCAGTGGTTTATTAGTTTTTTAGAGATTTTTAATATTACTTTGGCAATCTACGCCGACAATGTCGAGTTCAATTTAGTCCAAGTTTCAGACAATGGAACGCGCGATCGGCAAGTGATCGATATCGATACCTATCGCATTTTTTCCCAACTCCGGGACGAAGAGGAACAGTTGCAGGAAAATGAGAAAGAGGGCGATCGAGACAGCGACAATTCAATTCACTTCGACGATACCTCATCCAGTTTCGGCGATGATTCTGGTTTAAGGAATACGATTGATTTTGAGCAAGCGAGTGCCAATCGCTGGCGGCGATAGCAGAGATGGACTGTAGGGGCTTGGTTTCCAAGACCTTACCCCATGAAAATGCGCCCATCGTTGACTCCGAACGGAGGGTTTTCCCTCTCGGCTTCTCTTCCCATGGGGGAAACGCTAAAGCGTTTACTACGAACGGGGACGAACGGGAATGTCAGGGTGGGTCTGCAAACCCTTATCCCATGAAAATGCGCCCATCGTTGACTCCGAACTTAGGCGGCGTGTTGGCGATACCAATCGATGGTGTTTTTCAACCCTTGGCGAAAGTCCATCTCCGCTGTAAAGCCGAACTTTTGCTTGGCGCGTTCGGTATCCAAACAACGACGCGGCTGACCGTTGGGTTTGTCCGTTTCCCAAACAATTTCGCCCTTGAATTCCATCAATTCGCAAATCAGTTCGACTAAATCGCGAATCGAAATTTCAAATCCCGTTCCCAAATTCACGGGTTCGGATTCGTCGTACAATTGGGTTCCCATCACGATTCCCCGCGCCGCATCGGTGGAATACAGAAATTCCCGCGTGGGCGAACCGTCTCCCCACACGCGCAACTCCTTATCGCCTCGCTGCTGCGCCTCGTGAACCTTGCGAATTAACGCCGGAATCACGTGAGAGCTGCTCGGGTCGAAATTATCTTCCGGTCCGTACAAGTTCACCGGAAGCAGGTAAATCCCATCGAAACCGTATTGCTGTCGGTAGGATTGGAGTTGCACTAACAGCGCTTTTTTGGCAATCCCGTAAGGCGCGTTGGTTTCTTCGGGATACCCGTTCCAAAGGTCGTCTTCTTTAAACGGGACTGGGGTAAATTTGGGATAGGCGCAAATCGTCCCGACGCAGGTAAATTTTTGCACCCCAGCTTCGTAAGCGGCGTGGATGAGCTGCGCCCCCATCATCAGATTGTCGTAGAATAGCTCGGCGGGTTTTTCCCGATTCAAGCCGATTCCGCCGACATGAGCCGCGAGGTGGATGATAATATCTTGGTGTTCGGCAACGCGCCGACAGTTGTCGTAGTGGCGCAAATCGTACTGGCGCGATCGCGGAATGGTAATCTTATCGCGATCGGCACCCGCTTCGCACAGTTGGCTGACGACTTGGCGACCGAGAAATCCCGCCCCGCCGGTCACCACGATCCGTTTGTCGCTTAAATCGAGTTTAGTCATCGGTAATCTTATCCCGCCACGTTTTATCGATGAACCGAGCGAACCCAATGTCGAAGAACCCCTGCCCGGTTTGCCCCTAGTTTAATCCATCATATTGTGCAAATCGGGGCGGATAAAGGCGCGATCGCCCGTCTGCTGCGCCACCTTCCCTTTCGGGAGTTCCTGACCGAGAGCTTCTAAATCCGCTTCGACCATCAACGCCACCAATTGCTCGAAAGACACCGAGGGTTCCCACCCCAGTTTTTGACGCGCTTTGGTGGAGTCGCCAATCAGCAAGTCCACTTCCGCCGGACGCAGGTAACGCTTGTCAAATTCGACAAAATCGCGCCAGTCCAAGTTGACGTATTGAAAGGCGAGTTCGAGGAATTCTCGCACCGAGTGGGTTTCGCCGGTGGCGATGACGTAATCGTCGGGTTCGTCCTGTTGCAGCATCAGCCACATGGCGCGGACGTAGTCTTTGGCGTACCCCCAATCCCGTTTGGCGTCGAGGTTGCCCATGTAGATTTTCTTCTGCTGACCGGCGACAATGCGAGCGACGGCGCGGGTAATCTTGCGGGTGACGAATGTCTCTCCGCGACGGGGGGAGTTGTGAATCCAGCCTTGTCCGACCCCCGCATGGAAGGTTCCCGAAGTCGTGGCTAAGTCGAACAACCAGCGATCGTATTTTACCGGTTGCGCTTTAACCACTTCGGCTAACGGCTTGCTGAGATGATGGGGAGCGCCTTCGCTGGCGTTGGGGGAATTGAGGTTGATTTGATAGTACAGCCGTCCGTCGCGGTCTTCGGTGCAGATGACGGCGCGTTGGTGCAGTGCCGTCAGTGCCATCCAGTACAATCCCGCTGCCATAACGGGGGAAGCGGTGCGGAAACCTTGGAATTCGTAGGTACACGGTGTACTCTTGAGACCGTCTCCGGCGTTAAAGCCGCGTAAAAATTCTAACCGTTCGCGATCGCACGCATTTAAAATTCGCTTGGGAATTCGCTTGTGACCGGAGCGGGTATACAGGGATTCGTAGATATAGCGACCGTAGGCGCGATTGCCGTTGAGTTGCAGTTGGGTCGAGTCCCCGCCATTTTCAAACCCGCTGGAAGTCGTGCGACGGGTGGCGTATCCTCCTGTAATTTTGCGCCAAGACGCCGCAATGCGATCGAGTAGGGCGGAATCTTGATTGGTGGCGGTGACTTTTCCTTCCGGACTGACCCAGCCTTCGGCGGCTAAAATGCCGAGCAACCAGGCTTCGGTTTCGGTCAAATCGATTTGGTCGGTGGATTGGGGCAGTTCGATTAACGCCAGGGATTCGCCGGTTTCCACCTCGCCAGCGGGTTTTTCTACAGCTTGTTCCCCTTGGCGGGTAAAGACGACGTGATCGCTGGTGGCGTGGTAAACTGCGCCTCGGGCGGCAATTCGATGGACTTGTTTGTTGGGGCGGCGTTTGGCACCGTTCCAGGTAGCCGTCATGCAGGTGACTTCCGTCCAACCGTTGGCGTCCCAAACTTCAAAGCGATCTTCCGGTGCCAAGTCGGTGGTGTAGCGATGTCCGCTGCGACCGTCGGTGCGATGGGGGACAACATCTTCAATGGGCAAGATATCGATTAAACCGTCTTGACGAATGATGACGGGGGTTTCGGCGGTTACGCATTCGTGGTTGAATAGGATTCCGTTACAGGCGAACAAGTTGTAGGATTCGCGATAATTGACAGTTTGCCAGTGGGAGTAAACCTTGGCGCACGAGTAGGGACTGCGGGGGTAGAACGGCGTGGTTTCCTTTTGGGGAACGTCTTGGACTTTACCGAACATTTCCGAGGAACCAGCTTGGTAGAAGCGAACTTCAATCCCGGTGCGGTTTTGATAGTCGCGAATGGCTTCGAGCACGCGCAAGGTTCCCATGGCGACCGTATCGACGGTGTATTCCGGGGCGTCGAAGCTGACGCGGACGTGGGACTGCGCTCCCAAGTTATAAATTTCGACGGGTTTGACTTCTTCGAGAATGCGGCGGAGGGTCGTCCCGTCGGTGAGATCTCCGTAGTGCAGGTAGAGTTGGGCGTCTTCTTCGTGGGGATCGACGTAAACGGGATCGATACGATCGGTATTAAAGGTGGAAGTCCGTCGAATAATGCCGTGAACTTCGTAACCTTTTTCAAGTAAAATTTCGCAGAGATAGGAACCGTCTTGACCGGTGATTCCAGTGATTAGCGCTCGCTTCCGTTGCGTCATGCTCGATATTCCTGATTGCCTACAATGAAGGGGGACTAACTCGGGGGCGATCGCC
>CAYQUF010000001.1:0-44987 GCA_964420595.1 uncultured bacterium | reverse complement strand
GCTCGATATTCCTGATTGCCTACAATGAAGGGGGACTAACTCGGGGGCGATCGCCGCTCGATTCGCCACAAACGAAACAGGCGACGAACGATATCCCCCAAAGCCGGCTATATGTTAGCCTACCCGGCGAGAGGGTTGCTATCGCTAGGCGGACTCTCGAAACCGTAGAGGGTACGGGAACGCCGTCTTCTGTCGCCTATTGCACCAATCCGGCTCGATTTAACTGAAGTCGGGATAAAAATCTCTCCAGTTTGAAACCCGAGCGATCGCCACTTTAGCTTAACCGACTCGGCAAAAATGGGCGCTGGAGGCGAGCGATTCCCCCAGCGCGCGAGATGGATTCAGTTGGAGGGGTCGGAGTTGGCGCGATCAGTAAGCGCCGTTATCGCTGGGAAAAATGACGACACCGATGGTCTTGACGACCAACCACAGATCCATCCAAAAATTACGGAAGTTGACGTAGTAAACGTCAATTTGGATGCGACGGGGATAGGGGATGTCGTTGCGTCCCGACACCTGCCACAATCCGGTAATTCCCGGTCGAATGGTCAGGACTTTGTCGATTTGACGACCGTACTTGGGCAATTCCTCGACCACCAAGGGACGGGGACCGACCACGCTCATGTCGCCTTTGAGGACGTTCCAGAATTGCGGAAACTCGTCCAAGCTGGTAATTCGCAGGAACTTCCCGATCCAGGTGATTCTCGGATCGTGCTTGAGTTTGAAGCTATCCTGAAATTCATCACGCAGTTGGGGCGAGGTCTCCATCAACTCGACGAGCATCTCGTCCGCATTGGCGACCATCGTTCGAAATTTGAGGCAATTAAATTTCTGGTAATTTTGACCGACACGTTCTTGAACGTAAAAAATTGGCCCTGGAGAGCTAAGTGCAATCAGCAGAGCCAATAGAAGGTAAACCGGGGAAAACACGATTAACACGAATAGCGAGAACAGGACGTCAAACACTCGTTTGGAGAGTTGTCCGTTTATGTCCGCTCGGGAGACGCTTCTGTGCTTGACCGTGGGCGAGAGCGGGCTAAAGCCGCGCCTGACGAACGCCCGAATTACCTTGCCAGAGAGAATTTGGCTACCGGCAGTCATTTTACTCCTCGAGTTCACACCACACACACAGTAGCGATCGTAAACCATAGACGCCGTGTAGGATGAATTAGATTCCTAACGGCGAGGTCTAGTCGCAGCGGAATGTAGTCTAGATATCAATCTCTAGATCTAAATTCCCGATCGCAGCGTTCTACCCAGTTAAGGTAGCGCTCCTCAAAGATTTTAGGGGTAAATTTAGCCGCTTGCGATCGCGCATTTTGCGGATCGAACTTTTGCCGGTATTGCTCGAACTGTTCGATCGCCTGCACGATCGCGGTTACGCTTTGCTCGGGAAAAAACAATCCCGTCCCCGAGTCGGGAGACGTTCGGAGATCGACAACGGTTTCTAACGCGCCTCCCGCACCGTAGGCGACGACTGGAGTTCCGCAGGCTTGCGCCTCGACCGGTGCCATGCCGAAATCTTCGCAAGCCGCGTAAACAAAGGCTTTGGCACGGGACATAAACTCCTCCACCACGGCGTCGGGTTGCGCGCCGAGCAAGCGCACGTTCGGCTTTGCCAAGCGTTGCAATGATTTGAGTTGCGCGCCGCTGCCAATGACGACGAGCGGGTATCCCAACTGATTGAACGCTCGCACGATTAAAGATACTTGCTTGTAACCGACTAACCGGGAGACGGTGACGTAAAAATCCTGCTTGTCTTCGCAATAGGGAAAGCGATCGATTTTGACGGGAGGATAAATTACTTCCGCCGGACGCCGGTAGCAACGCCAGATCCGACGGGCGGTATGCTTCGAGTTGGCGATAAAATAATCGACGCGGTTGGCGCACAGGACATCCCACTGGCGCAGGCGATGCAGCAGGTAGCGGGTGAAAATGCCCGGAAGACCCCGACCGGCTCGCGATCCGGCGAGGTAGTCGAAGGTTAAATCCCAGGCGTAGCGCATGGGAGTATGGCAGTAACAGACGTGCAGTTGGTGGGGACTGGTCAGGATGCCTTTGGCAACGGCGTGGGAAGAGGAGAGAATGATATCGTACTCGCGCAGGTCGAGCTGTTCGATCGCCAAGGGAAGCAAGGGCAAGTATTTTTGCACCCCCTGACGCGCTCTGGGAAAGTGCTGCAAAAATGTGGTACCGATGTCCCGTTGGTACAGATAGCTGTCGGGATTGCTCGATTCAAAATCGATCAGCGCGTAGACATCGGCGTCGATATGCTGGAGAATTTCTCGCACGACTAACTCCGACCCGCCGGTGGCTTCGGGGGTCAGCCATTCGTGAACTAGCGCGTACGTTCGATCGCTCATTTGCTCAACCGCTTGCAAGCTCGCCTTATCCAATCTCGTGCCGTATCGATACCTCCTGTTTTACAAACCCTACGACGTTCTCAGTCAGTTTACCGACAAAAGCACGCCAACCAGCCGCCGTCCCACGCTGAAAGACTATATTGACGTTCCCTCGGTCTATCCCGTCGGTCGCTTGGATCGAGATAGCGAGGGGTTGTTGCTCCTCAGCGATCGCGGAGCGCTCCCACACCGCCTGCTGGATCCCAAATTCGGACACGATCGCACTTACTGGGCGCAGGTAGAACGCATTCCCGACGAAGCGGCGATCGATCGCCTGCGAGGGGGAGTCGAGATTAAAAATTATCGCACCCGAGCTGCCCGAGTGCGACGTTTGCCCGAGGAACCGCCGTTACCCCCGCGCGACCCGCCGATTCGATTTCGCAAAAACGTGCCGACGGCGTGGTTGGAGCTGACGCTGACAGAGGGACGCAATCGCCAAGTGCGACGGATGACGGCGGCGGTGGGGTATCCGACGTTGCGGCTGGTGCGAGTGGCGATCGCCCATTTGCGCTTGGATGGCTTGCAACCGGGACAGTGGCGGGATTTAACGGCATCGGAGCGCCAGTCGTTGCTGCGCCTGTGTCGGTTGTCGGTTTAGGGATGAGGGGATGGGGAGATTTCACGGGGTGAGACGGTTTGCATCGACCGGAGTGGGCGCGATGGCGGAAGATTAGAAACGTAGGATTCTAGCGGTTTTGGCTAAAAAATGTCACCTTGTGAATGTCCCGATCGCCCTAGACCTAAAAATCGCTAGCATCAATACAGCGACCTAGATAAAATTATGCTCGTTTGTCCGAAATGCCAGTTCGAAAATCCCGATAACCATCGATTTTGCCAGCAGTGCGGTCGGGTGCTGGTTCACCACATCTGCGGCGAGTGCGGTGCGAAGGTGGCGCTGAGCCAGCTCAATTGTCCCGAATGCGGCATTGAAGTGGGGACGGTTCGGTGGGCGATCGTGCAGCGCAAGCACTGGCAGAGCGAAACGTTAGACGATCGCGCCGACAACGAGGCGTTTCCGAAGCGATCGCTCTACCTCGACAGCCAGCACCGCTATCAAATTCTACCGCCGATCTCGCCGACTCAGGTGATGCAAGCGCCTCATCTCGAAGCTCGCGTCCTCGACTGTCAGCCGTTTCAGATTTCCCCGCTCCACGCGAAATTAGAGGCGGTTGCCGAAATGGCAGATGTGGCAGATATTCCTCCCCTGGCTCATCCCTACTTGACGGTCGCCTCGGAATTGGTCGCGATCGTGCCCCCATTGCACGATGCATGGCAGGGAGAGGAGCGACAGGTCATATTAGTCGAAGATCGCTCCACCTGGTCTTCCTTGTCCCAGCAGTGGGAGAAGCGGGGCATTTCTCTGGCGTGGTTCGATGGTATGGCGCGGGCGTGGGAAAGACTCGCTGCGATGGGATACGCTCGCACGCTCTTGGAGGAAGACAATCTCAAGGTCAGTCCCCACGGGGAGTTCGGCTTGCAATCCCTCTATGCCAACGAAGGCGATCGCCCCCCGACTTTAGCAGATTTAGGCAAATTATGGTATCGCTTGGCACAATCGGCGACCTCTGAAGGCATTGATGGCGCAACGGAGATCTTCGAGGACATCGCCAATGGCACAATTCAGAGTTTGGCAGAGGCGCGATCGCGCTTGGAAGCGGCGGTGGGAATGGACGTTCCCACCCCGACCGACGAAGATGGGGAAACCACCCTCGCCCTCGAACCGATAACCGATAGCCAGGAAACCGATCCCCTCCCCGACCGTCCCGTGCAATTACTGGAGTTGCAAGATGCGGGTCGTACCGATATCGGTCGCCGTCGCTCGCACAACGAAGATACGTTCGGAATTTGGACCCAGCGCGATCGCGTCGAAACTCCCTCGGAGCAAACTCTATCGGCGAAAGGCTTGTACGTTCTCTGCGACGGGATGGGCGGTCACGATGGCGGCGAAGTGGCGAGCCATTTAGCCCTCGAAACCCTCCGGGACTATTTTCAGGAATCTTGGGGCGAGAGCCTGCCCGACGAGAATAGCATCATCGAAGCCATTCATCTCGCCAATCAAAAGATTTACGAGTGCAATCAATCCCAGGAACGCTCGGGAAGCCGCCGCATGGGAACGACGCTGGTAATGCTGTTAGTTCAGGATACCCGCGCCTGTGTCGCGCACGTGGGCGACAGCCGCCTGTATCGGTTCGATCGCACCTCGGGACTGCAACAAATTACCACGGATCACGAAGTCGGACAGCTTCAAATTCGACGGGGAATGGAACCGGACGCCGCCTATGGCATTCCGGGAGCGTATCAACTGACCCAAGCCCTCGGTCCCCGCGACACTTCTGGTATCAGTCCGGAGGTTCAGTGGCTCGATCTTGGCGAAGATACCCTCTTCGTGATGGCATCGGACGGTTTGACCGATCGCGAACTGGTGGAAACCCACTGTAGCGATCGATTGAACGATCTGCTCGATGGCGCGATCGCCCTAGACGCAGGCGCGAATCAGTTCGTGGACTTAGCCAACGAACACAACGGTCACGATAACATCACGGTCGTTCTGGTTCGGGTCACCGTACAACTGAAGCCGGATCCCCCTGAATCCACTGATTCGACGTCGTGAAACAAGCGTCGGAACGCGAGATTGCCGGCTCGATCGCGTGGGTTGAGCGAGAGCCGGGCAGCCTCAATCGTTCTTATTCTTCATCCCAGGCTTCGACGGCAAGCAGTTCGCTAATCGGATCTTGCATGGAAAAGTCAAACTCTTTGAGTTCTTTTTTCCAATAAGCCCAGTCGTCCCCGAATAGAAACGCGATCTTCCAGAGGCTATCCGTAGGCTTGATAATTTTGGAATCGACTAGGGAACGCACCTGACGCTGGAACTTCACCATCGGGTGAATAACCTGCTGGTTCATACAACCTCTTGAATTTTGCAAATACTCCTTACAGATGGCTTCTCGACGTGGTGGCTTTAACTCTGCGTAGATTGCGGGCGCACTCGAGAAACTCCCACTAGATGTTCTAGCGCATCCCGTTTTGTTTTGGCAAGCCGCTTTTGCAAAAAAAGATATAGGGTTTTCCGACCTCATCTTCCCTTCCGTCCCCCTGCGATCCCCGCCCAAATGCCGACTGCTACAACCATTGCGCCGTTGGCACGCTCGATGTGCCCTTGGCGGCGCCGCGATCGTCGATCGTTTTTCAATCAATGGGGTCATTTGCTTTAATTTTCTTAATATTTGACACTTTCGTCTAAAACAGTAAAAATAGATACAGAAATATTTTCGTTCATCTTTGCCAAAATTCGGATCGAGACTACTATCAATCCAATCCGGGGCAGAGACGGAAGTAGGGAGTCTTCCCGAAGGAACGCGCCTCAAATCCAGTTCTCTACTCTCTCTTTGAGGAAGCGAAAATTATGAAACTGACTTATCGCGGTGTTCAATACGACTACGAACCTCCCACCATCGACATGGTTGAAGGAGACCTGCTTGGGAAATACCGGGGAAATGCTTGGAAGGCTCGCTATCCGCGTCACATCCCCGTTCCACAAGCGCCGATGAACTTAAAGTATCGCGGCATTGCTTACACGACCCACCAAACTACCGAAATGGTTCCCGACACGGTGGTAGCGCCAACCGCCAAGCGTACCAGCAATCCCGAGTTGGTGGCTCGAGTGTCGAAAATTCACCAAGCCAATATCTGTAACCGTCTCGAACGCCGACTCGAAGCCGCCAAGGCGAAAGGCGATCGCGACTTGGTTCGCCAACTCGAACGGGAATCGCAAGAAACGATCGGTTCGTGCTAATTCGCTAGTTAGCTAGCGCCTAAAGGTGGGGATTGCGGGTTGAATCGCTGAAGTTTGCGCGAGGCGATCTGGCAATGCCCCCCTTATATTTTTGAGGATAAACGCTGAAGCGTTTACTACGAACTGGAACGATCGCTAGCGGTCGCGGGCTGGGATAATGGGGTCTGACGGCGATCGCGCGCCACTAACTCCAAATTCGCCGACGGTGCGAGGGTGATGCCGCGACGCATGGGTTTAACCGGTTGGCTCGTTGCCAATTCCAGGCGGAGTTGAGAGATAATGGTGGCGATCGCCAGTTTCATCTCGTATTGCGCCAGCGCCATGCCGATACAGCGTCGATTTCCGCCGCCAAAGGGCAAAAACTCGTATGGCGAATACTGTCGTTCCCAAAATCGCTCCGGTCGGAATTGTTGGGGATTGGGATAGAGATCTTCGCGGTGGTGCAGCAGGTAAATACACGGCGCAAATAGGGTTTCGGCATCGAATTGGCGATCCATCACCCGCACCGGCGATGTGGCAATCCGGGGAAAAGTAATCATCGCCACGGGATAAATGCGCAGGGTTTCCTGGCAAACCGCATCGAGATAGGGTAACTTGGCGATCGCGCCGGGATCGGCTTCAGTCCCGAGGTCGTCGAGTTCCGCTAACAGTTGCTCGCGAACCGAGGGGATCGAGTGGATCCAATACAATGCCCACGACAGCGCCGTTGCCGTGGTTTCGTGACCCGCCACCAACAGCGTCATCAACTCGTCGTGCAATTCCACGTCGCTCATGGCTTCGCCTTGCTCGTCCCGCGCTGAGAGGAGTAAGGTAAGAATATCCTCGCGATCGCGATCGAAGTTTTCCCGACGTTCGCGAATTTCGGCGTCAATCAGATCGTCCACTTGCTGGTGCTGGCGCACGATGCGACCCCACGGACTCCACGCACCCAGATCCTTTTGCAGTGCCGGAAAGAACAGAAAACTGGACTTCAACGGCGATCCGGTCATGTCCAGCAGTTGACCGAGCAATTGTTGCAACTGGCGATAGCGGGAGCCTTCATTTAAGCCGAACACCGCTTGTAAAATCACCCGCATGGTAATCTCTTGCATCGCCGGTCGCACCGCCAACGGTCGGTCAAGCTGCCAGGTGTCGGTCACCTGTTGGGTGAGCTGGCAAATCAAGCGACCGTAGGCACGCATTCGCTCCCCGTGAAACGGCGGCATCAGGAGCTTGCGCTGGCGTTGGTGGCGATCGCCGTCGAGCAGCAAAATCGAGTGTTCCCCCACCAAGGATTGTAAAATCCCGTTGGTGCGACCCGCATCGAATTGCTTCGCATCCACCGTCAAAATATCTCGCACCCCTTGGGGATGGTTGACGAATACCGGGTGGAACCGACTGCCAAGACGCGCCTGGAACAGATCCCCATAGCGTTGCGCGTTGGTTTCGAGGTAATCGAGCGGATTAAAAATCCACTGAATGAGCTGCACGATTGGCAGCGTGTTGGGACCGGGAGGAAGGGACATCGGTTGTCTCCAGTAGCGAATTCGCGAATCAGCGGATCGGTGTTAAATCTTGGGGAGAGTCAGTGGCGACCGATTGAGACGGAGACGAACGCCGACCCTCAAATACCATCTTGACCCCGCCTTTCATCCCGAGGGTAACACCTCGCCGTTGGGGTTTGACCGGTTGCGTCTCGGCGAGGGAAAGGCGATAGTTTGAGAGCATCGTTCCCAACACCAGTTTCATTTCCAACGACGCCAGCGCCATGCCGATACAGCGACGGCTTCCCCCGCCAAACGGAACGAACTCGTAAGGGGAATACTGGCGTTCGAGAAAGCGTTCCGGTTTGAATTGTTTCGGTTGCGGATAGATATCCTCCCGTTGGTGAGTCAGATAGATACAACCGAGAACCACTGTTCCCGGCGGAAGTTCGTATCCCATGATTTCGACGGGATCTTCGCCAACCGTGCGGGGAAAAGTGAGCATTCCCACCGGATAAATGCGCAGGGTTTCGTTGCAAACGGCGTTGAGATAGGGGAGTCGCGAGATGACCATCGGGTCGGCGCTATCGTCGAGGGTAGCGAGTTCGTCGCGAACCTTATCGCCCACTTCGCCGTGGTAATGAGTCCAATACAGCGACCACGCCATTGCCGTTGCAGTGGTTTCGTGACCGGCGAAAAGCAGCGTCATCAACTCGTCGCGCAATTCTTCGTCGGTCATCCCCTCGCCTTGTTCGTCCCGTGCCTCCATCAGCAGGGAGAGGATATCGGTGCCGTTTTGTTCCCCTCGCTCCCGGCGGTCGGCGATTTCGGCGTAGAGGAGATCGTCAATGCGCGATCGCAATTTTAAAAACCGTCCCCACGGACTCCACGCACCCCAATCCTTTTGCAAAAAGGGGAGATAGAGAAATCCGGCGACTAACGGCGATTGGAATAAATCGGTCAACTCCGAGATGAGGCGCTGGAGCTGGACATAGCGATCGCCCTCGCCAATGCCAAACACCACCTGTAAAATGACCTGTAGGGAAATCTCTTGCATCAGCGATCGCGCCACGAACCGCTGACCCGCCGACAGCCGCTCCATCACTTGCACGGTAATCTCGCCAATCAAGCGAGCGTACTCTTGCAGCCGATTGCCGTGAAAGGGCGGCATTAGGAGCTGGCGCTGGCGCTGGTGGCGATCGCCTTCGAGCATAATCACCGAATAATCGCCCAAAAACGGCTGTAAAATCCGATTGGTGGAGCCAGGCGCGAAAAACCGATCGCGATCGCCCGTGAGAATTTGCTGCATCGCCTCCGGATGGCTGACGTAGACCGTCGAATCGAACGTGAAATTGGGCGGAAGCGAAAATAAATCGGGATAATCTCGCGCCGCCGATTCCATGTAAGACACGGGATCGACAATCCAATGCAGCATTTGCTGCCAGCGAGGAGCGCTCGGACCGGGAGGCAGAGTCATAATGATTCTCTATTACAACTGGCTTAAATTTTAATCGACTTGACAGATTGCGCCATAGGTGAGAATGCCGGGCGATCGCGATCCCCGACTTTAGCAACACCCGTATTGTTAAACTCCCACTTAATTGTAAAATTACTGTTAAATTCGATTGAGACTCAGAGACGATATTAGGATTATTTCAGCATGACTACAGCCACCGCCGCCTCGGCAACCACGCCCGAGTTCTGCGAAGGAATTCAATACTTTGGCGAAAAATGGTCGGAATTCGACACCCACGGCAAAGACGCCGCCATCGCTGCGGGTCAAACCGCGATTTCGTCTCCCTCCGACCCCACCGCCATTTTCCAGACCCTCCTGGCGGCTGACGCCCTGCGCTACCTAACCCTACAAGTCACCGCCAGCAAAGCATCCGGTCACCCCGGCGGATTTGCCAGCGTTGCCGAAGGCATTGCCTCCTTGGTCATGCTGGGGTACAAAAACATCATCACCGAAGTCGGACACCACGCCCCCGGCTTCTACAGCAGCATGTTCCTGGATCGTTCCCTCGAAGACATGGGAATCACCACCGTGCAACAAATGCGCGAACGCTTCCGGGAAATGCACGGACTGCTCGGACACCTCTCCGGCAACATCCCCGGCTTGCTCAACCCCGCCGGTCCCCTCGGACAGGGACAGCACTTCGCCATGGCAGGAGCCAAACTCCACCCCGACACCCTATTTCCCGTCACCATTGGCGACGGCGGCATCGGCGAACCCTACGTCATGAGCAGCATCGCCCACTTCCACACCGCCTATCCCAACGTCACCAACTTCCTGCCAATCCTGGTTTGGAACGGCTACAGCCAAGAACACCACAGCATGGTGTCCACCAAACCCAACCAGGAAATGATCGAATACTGGGAAGGCAACGGCTTCCAAGAAATCATCCTGGTCAACGCCAAAGACTTCGACGACGCCAACCAAAGCGGCGAATACGTCGATAGCACCGCCTTCTCCCTCGAAAAGCGGCTCGAATTTACCCAAGCCGTCCTCGAAGCCACCGACCGCGCCGCCAAATCTGCCATGAGCGGCAAGCTGACGGTTCTGATTATCAAACAATTAAAAGGAGCAGGGGTTCACGATCGCGGCGCGAAAGCCCACAACCTCTACAAATACCACACCCTCGACCACGAAGATATCGTCAGCGCCCTACAGCAGCGTGCCTTGGCACCCGAAGCCTGGCAACTGGTGCGCACCAACTTCGAGCGCGCCGCTGGCGGTCCGGCATCTCACCAAGTCGTCACCGAGAAAGAATATCCCATCCCCGAGTTAAACTCGCTTCCCCTGCAAGAGTTTCCCATCCACGGCGACAAGCAAGTGGCGACCACCGCCATGGGTGCGCTCGTGGCGAGCGTCGGAGGGCAAGATCCCAACTTCGTCATCACCAACGCCGACGGAAACGCCGCTTCGGGAATTAACAACGTCAACCAGGCGCTGAAAATTATCCACCCCACCGCCGACGACCTCTATTTCCAAGGACCGAAAGGTCAGGTGTACGAACCCCTCAGCGAAGACGCCTGTTCGGGATTGGCAGCGGGATTGGCGCTGTTTGGGGCGCGCACCCTCTGGTGTTCTTACGAATCCTTTGCCATCAACGGTCTTCCCATCTGGCAAACCGTGACCCAAGCGATGGCAGAGTTGCGCCACCCCACCCCGTCCACGGTGACGCTGTTTACCGCAGGCGCGTTGGAACAGGGACGCAACGGCTGGACCCACCAACGTCCGGAAATCGAAAACTACTTTGCGGCGATGATGCGCAATGGCAACATCTTCCCGCTGTTTCCCCCCGATGCCAACAGCATCCAAGCCTGTTACGAGTGGGCGCTGGGAACCAAGAATAAGGGAATTACCATTACCGCGAGTAAGTCGCCGCTGCCGATTCGCACCAGTTTCGAGCAAACCCGTCAGGCGCTCAAGGATGGCGGTGTCGTCCTGCACGAGAGCGAGGGGAAAGGCAAGGTGACGTTTGCCGCGATTGGCGATATGACTTTGATTCCGACGTTTGACGCGGCGGTTCGCCTTGAAGACGAAGGCATTGGCGTGCGGATTGTCTCGGTGGTCAGTCCCCGTCGCCTGTACCGTCCTGACGATACGGCGTGGAAAGATTGTGCCGAACCCGACAGTCATTTCTTAGATGACGAAGGATTCGATCGCCTGTTTGGCGGCAACGCGCTGATTGGCGTCACGGGTGGCTCCAGTGCCATGCTCGAACCGGTGATGTTGCGCGCTACGGCGAAGCGGGACGTGTTCTCGTGGAAGCGGGGCGAAACGGCTGCCAGTCCGGGCGAAATTATGGCGTACAATGGCTTGACGGCTGAGAAGCTGGCTCAACGGGCTGAGGAGTTGTTGGGTTAATCGCTCTTTTGGGTGCGTTTCGGCAATGGTGGCGTCGGACGCACCCGACGTTTGTCAGGCGAGCAAGGCAACAGGCAACAGGAAGGATGGGGCGACTGGCAATCCGAGCGTGTACCGCATTAAGGGCAGCAAATGCTCTATAACGTTTGCTCAAAACTATCCCGATGCGATCGCCCACTGCCCGTATAAACGATCCGTTTACGGTAGCGATCTATCTCAATGCCTGGAAATACCGCGCACGTCAAACGGCTTCTCGAAACCAAACAGTGTCAGGGCGGGGATCTCAGCGATGCTCACCTGGCAAAATTCAACCTCGCTCGCGCCGAACTCAGCGGCGCAAAATTACTGTTTGCCAACCTCAACGGTGCCAACCTGAGTCGAGCCAATCTCAGCGGTGCCGACCTCAGCTTTGCCAACTTAGTCGCCACGAATCTCAACGACGCCGACCTTAGCGGCGTTGACGCTCAAGGGGCGCATTTGTTCGATGCCAAGTTACGCCACGCCAATCTCAGCGGCGGCGACTTGGGATTTGCCACGTTGGTCAATGCCGATTTGAGCGAGGCGAATCTCAGCGGAGCGGGGTTGGACGGTGCCAATGCGATTGGAGCCAAATTAGATCGCGCGAATTTCAGCGGTGCCGATTTGAGCGGGTCGAACCTCGGTCACGCCACGTTGGTCGAGGCGAATTTGTCCAATGCCAATCTTAACGACGCGCGTCTGGTGGGGGCAAATTTCCAAAATGCCAACCTCAGCGGTGCTAGCTTGAAGGATGCCAACCTGCTCAATGCCAACCTCAGCGGTGCCAATTTGACGGATACGGATTTGCGGGGCGCGAATTTAACCAATACTAACCTCGATCGTGCCCTGGGAACCTCGGACGAGAATGCGATGACGCTACGCCAGCACGGGTTGCGTAAAAGCCATACGGCGTATTCGCGGCTGTCTCAGGTGGGAACCATTTCGGCGAAGGTGTCGCTGTCGGAGGGAAATGGTACGGGATTGCCGCCGTCGGGGTTGTCGGCTTGAAGGCGGTGGGGAGTGCTGAGTTCAGTTCGACGAATCCGAGGGTTGCACGGGGAGGTCGATGATAAATTCGGCACCCTGTCCGGGAGAGGAGTTGCACTGTAGTTGTCCGCCGTGTTTTTCGACGACAATTTGATAGCTAATCGAGAGTCCCAATCCGGTGCCTTTTCCGGCGGGTTTGGTGGTAAAAAATGGATCGAATAAGCGATCGCGCACTGTGTCGGGAATGCCCGGTCCGTTGTCCGAAATTTGAATGCGAATGCGTTGGGGATCGATCGCTTGGGTGCGGATACAAATGCGACCGGGATCGGCTTTAATGGCTTCGAGCGATCGCCCGTCGTTATACTCTTCTAAGGCATCGATCGCGTTGGCGATCAAGTTCATAAAGACTTGATTGAGCTGTCCCGGATAGCACGATACGGGGGGTAAATTGCCATACTCTTTAACAATTTCAATCCCGACTCGTCCGGCTTTCGCTTTGGTCCGATTGTGCAATAGTAGCAGGGTAGTTTCGATTTCCTCGTGAATGTCGATCGCCTTGAGTTTGGCATCTTCCATGCGCGAAAAGTTCCGCAGGGATAAGACAATTTGGCGAATCCGCGCCGCGCCGACTTCCATCGACGAGAGCAGTTTCGGCAAGTCTTCGAGAACGAAATCTAAATCGATTTCTTCGGCTTCCGATTGCAGGGCTGGCGTGAGTTCTTTGTATTCTTCGTGCAGTAATTCAATAAAATTCAATAAATCTTGAATATAGTCGCGAGCGTGACTGATATTGCCATAAATAAAGTTAACGGGATTGTTAATTTCGTGGGCAACTCCCGCTACCAATTGTCCCAAGCTCGACATTTTTTCAGTATGAATCAGTTGGGATTTGGTCTGTTGCAATTGTGCGAATGCCGATTCGAGTTCGGTGGCTTTGCGTTGTAATGCCGCGTCCGATCGCTGTTTGGCAACTTCGGCTTGTTTGCGATCGGTAATATCCCGAACCGTCCCCATCATCCGCACTGGGTTCCCCTGGCGATCGTAGACCACCGATCCCCGACCTTCCAACCACCGCACGCTCCCGTCGTCGAGCAGGACGCGGTGTTCCAAACAGACCTCTCCTCCCCGCTCCAAGGCGCGATTGAGGGTTTGTTTGACGTGGTGGCGATCGCTGGGGTGAATGCAGTTAAAATAGGTTTCGTCGCGATCGCCAAAAACGTGGGCGGGCAGACCGAGCAGGGTTTCCGCCCCGTCCGACCAGGTCAGCTTTCCCGTGGCGATTTCCCAATCCCACACCCCCATTCGCGCTGCTTTCAGTGCCAGTTGCCATCGAGTGTCGCTTTCGGCGGCGACGTCCGCCGATGGCTGGCTGGCTTGATTGGAAGGATAACAGTCGCGATCGCGCATGGTATTAGACAATAGCAAGCAGGGAATCCAGACAACGGTTGCGTAGATGCAAGCTCAACCCCGATCGCCCAGTTTGCGTGTTTCGATTTGATTGCATTTCCATGGTAACAAAGAGTACAGACGCGATCGGGGTGGGACGGGATTTGGAACCGTTATAAGTTCGATAGCGTTTGCTCTAGCAGGGTCAAGGCGCGATCGATCTCCGCTTCCGACACGATTAACGGGGGAACGAAGCGCAACACTTTCGCGCCCGCTGGGGCAATCAACAACCCTTGTTTGAGAGCCGCTTTAACGATTTGAATCGAGGTCAATTCGATATCGGGATTCAACACCAAACCATCGATCAATCCCCAGCCGCGCACCCCGACAAACCAATCGGAATAGCGATCCGCGATCGCCTGCAAGCCCTGACGCAATTGCTCGCCCCGTTGTTGCGCGTTGTCGAGCAAGTTATCCCGCTCTAGCGTCTGACACACCGCCAGCGCCATCGCACACGCAAACGGATTTCCGCCAAACGTACTGGCATGTTCGCCCGATTGAAACACGCTGCACGATTCTTTACACAGCATCGCGCCAATGGGAACGCCGCCGCCGAGTCCTTTCGCAGAGGTAAAGATATCCGGTTCGATGCCGAGATTTTCGTATCCCCACAGCTTCCCGCTGCGTCCCATTCCCACTTGCACTTCGTCGAGAATCAGCAAAATTCCCTTTTCGTCGCAAATTTGGCGCACCCGTTGAAAGTATTCCCGCTCTCCCGGACGGACGCCCCCTTCCCCTTGCAAGGCTTCGAGCAAAATTGCCCCGACTTGGCGTTGGTCTTTGTCCAACTGGGCGATCGCATTTTCAATCGCGGCGATATCGTTAAACGGGACGTAGTAAAATCCCGGCACCAGGGGATCGAAATTCTTGTGATACTTCGGCTGACCCGTGGCGGTAATCGTGGCGAGAGTGCGACCGTGAAAGCTCGAATGGGCGGTGAGAATGGCGGGACTTTCGATGTTTAACACCGTATGGGCGTATTTGCGCGCCAACTTGATCGCCCCTTCGTTAGCTTCCGCGCCCGAATTGCAGAAAAAGGCACGGTCGGCGCACGAGCGATCGGTCAACCACTGGGCGATCGCCCCTTGTTCGGGAATATAGTAAAAATTAGAGACGTGGTGCAACTTCTTCATCTGCTCGCTCGCCGCCGCCACCATCGCCGGATGGGCGTGTCCGAGGGTGCAGGTGGCAATTCCCGCGACGAAATCGAGATATTCGTTCCCTTCGGTATCCCAAACGCGACAGCCGTCCCCTCGCTCCATTGCAATCGGAAACCGCCCGTAAGTGGGCATGACGCAGCGATCGAAATTTTCGATACTGAAGGGGGTCGCGTTGGCGGGATTAGATAGGGTTTCGGCACTCACGGCAGATCGTTCCTCCGAATCTCGACTGGTTTGGGCTAGAGTCAATCTTAAGTCACGATGGGGAATCCAACGTCCAGATTGCCTGACATTTGCCAATTGGCGATGGGAGAAAAAATTGAGGCGCGATCGCGCTACGCTGAAGGGCAGAATCGCACTAACCTCACAATTACGATAAGCCAACGAACCGCTCGATGCCGTGTATTCAATCCTAGAGCAGAAATACCGCCGCCTCCAGAAAGACCTCATCGGGGGAATCTTGGTGCTGGCGTTGGTCATCTCCATCGGAACCTTGGGGTATCGGTGGCTGGAGGGATGGCCCTGGCTCGACGCCGCCTACATGACGATTATCACCCTCTCGACGGTCGGGTTTTCCGAGGTTCGCCAACTCGACCAACAGGGACGGATGTTCACTATCTCCCTGATTATCATGGGGGTGATCGCGATTGGTTATATCGTTAATCGATTTACAGAAGCGCTGATCGAAGGCTATTTTCAAGAAGGGTTGCGCTTGAGGAGGCAGCGACGCACCATCGACTCTCTATCCGGACACTACATTCTCTGCGGGTTTGGACGCACGGGTCGTCAAATTGCCGAAGAATTCTACGATGAAGGGATTCCGTTTGTGGTTATCGATCCCAACGTCGAGGCAATCCAAGCGGCGCGATCGCTGGGTTATATTGGCATTCAAGGAGATGCCACCCTCGACGAAACGTTGCAGAAGGTGGGGATCGATCGCGCGGCGTGCGTGGTGGTCGCCTTGCCCTCGGATGCGGAAAACCTCTACACGATTTTATCGGCAAAGACGCTCAATCCGAACGTGCGGGCAATTTCTCGGGCTAATACGGAGGAAGCGGTGCAAAAGTTACAGCGCGGCGGTGCGGATGCGGTGGTTTCGCCGTATATTACTGGAGGGCGTCGGATGGCAGCGGCGGCACTGCGACCGCAAATCATGGATTTTGTGGACGGGATTCTCACCGGAAGCAACCGCACCTTTTTTATGGAAGATTTTCTGGTGGAGGCGGATCGCTGTCCGTATGTTGGACAATCGTTGCGGGACGCGCGGTTGCGATCGCAGTCGGGGGCGTTGGTAGTGGCAATTCGTCGCGCTGACGGCGAGTTGATTGTCGGACCGATGGCACAGACGGAAATTCTACCGGGCGATCGCCTCATTTGTATCGGAACGGCGGAACAATTGCGACTGCTCAATCAGTTACTCAGCCCGCTCAAGGCGAAGAAAACGCCGCGTCCGCCCAAGCAGGTACCGCCGGCGGAGGAGGAAGGGAATGAGGCGATGGGGCCATAAGGGGGCGATCGCTACATTCCCTGTTCTATCATGTTTTCAAGGAGGACGAAAATTTCTTCGCACGACATTCCGTAAAGACCGTCCGCCGTTGCGTCTAGTGCTTGTTTGAGGAAACTCAAGTTGTCAAAGTTTCTGCCATTGTCGAGGATCTTTTTAGTTAATACAGCGCTCATGTCGGCAATATGCTCGGGCGTCGTGGAACAGCGATCGCTTAATGTATTTAAAGGCGCTGTATAGCGAGAGGGTGTCCGCGATCGACCGAATAGATGGGAGTCAATGATACTCAGGGATTGCTGTGGCGCGCGATCGCTAGCACGAGCCACCGGTTGCGTCGAGAAGAGTCCGGCAATTCCGACGACGAGAATCAGGACAAATACTAGGCATTTTTGTAGAAAGGTGGGTCGCATGGATGATAAATATCGCTTGATAATGCCTTGAAGATAGCATCATCATGGGGATATTCATCTTAAGCAAACCTTTAAAAAATGATTTATCTGAGCAAAAGCACGATTGGCGATCGCCCTACCCGACTTGATTTAGGAGATCGCCCTCTGGTTCCTAGGCGTCCCGCACGTTACTGAAAATTGCGCGATCGCCGATCGAGTGTCCCAATCCCTACTTCAAATTCAACGGCGTCACGGGAACGTCGTCCCACGACTCCACCGTCCGCAATCTCGCCGTCCATCCCATTTCTTTCTGCTGCTCGTCTAAATCGGCTTCAAACGAACGGTGACAGGCTTTGGCGTCTTCTTCGTTGCAGGAGGCGATGCAAGCTTGGACAATCCCGCAAGGATCGACTTGTTCGTTTACCCAGATGGTCATTTTAACCTCCCGCTGCAAGTTGGTGGTTCTCAATGTTCCTTGTAACGCATCGCCTGGTGGCAAATCAACGTTGCGACATCGTTATTTACATTACGGAGCGGGAAATTGCAGATTCCGCCAGATCGTGCAGCGACTCGTCCGTCACGCGACAAATGCGCCAATCCGGTAACACCGCCGCCCCCAACCCCCGATAAAAGGCGATCGCCGGTTCGTTCCAGTCCAGCACGCTCCATTCTAACCGACCGCAATCGCGATCGCGCGCAATTTGAGCCACCTGGCGAATTAACGCCGTCCCAATCCCCCGACCGCGATAGTCCGGTTGCACGAACAAATCTTCCAAATAAATCCCCGGTTGGGTCAAAAAAGTGGAATAATTGTGAAAAAATAGGGCAAAACCGACGACATTTCCGTCCGTTTCGGCGACAATGGCTTCAGCATAGGGGCGATCGCCGAATAAATGGTCTGCTAATTGCGCTTCGCTTCCCTCGACGACGAGCCGTTCGTATTTCGCCAGCGACCGAATCAGGGCAAAAATGTCGGGAATATCTTGCGGGGTGGCACCTCGCACCAGGGGGTCTGCACTCATGAGATCGAATTGCGCGGCGAACGACTCCTCAGCCTATCGCAATTTTGCCCGGATGGCGAGACGATGGTAAAAATCCCCTCTCTGGGAAGAAAGGGGGACAATGGCACGGATTGAGAACCGAAAGTTTAGCGCAACCAACCTTTGAGACGCTTGGATACGTGAGGTCGGCGCAACTTCCGCATGGCGCGAGTTTGGATCTGGCGCACCCGCTCGCGGGAGAGGTTGAACAGATTGCTCACTTCTTGCAGGGTGTGGTTTTGACCGTTGGTCAACCCGTAGCGGAGAGTAATGACCTCTTTCTCGCGATCGGTCAGAACTTCAGTCAGAACGTCCGAAATTTCCTGACGCATCATGGTTTCGTTCATCTGCGCGTCGGGGGATTTGTTCGAGTTGTCCTCGAGCAGATCCACGATTTCGGTATCGTCTTCGTCGCCGACGCGGTGGTTCAACGAGAGCGATCGCCGTCTGAGCTGTTGCAGTTGGTGCAACTGCTTCATGGAAACGTCGAGGGCTTCGGCGACTTCTTCGTCGGTCGGCTTGCGATGCAAGTTCTGCCGCAAATCGCGATAGGTTTTCTTAAGTTTATTCAGTTTTTCGACGATGTGAATCGGCAGGCGAATCGTGCGACCGTCGTTAGCAATGGTTCGAGTAATTCCCTGGCGAATCCACCAGTAGGCGTAGGTCGAGAATTTATACCCTTTTTCGGGATTAAATTTTTCGGTGGCGCGATCTAACCCTAACGATCCTTCTTGAATTAAGTCGAGAAAGGGAACGCCTCGGTTCAAGTAGCGTTTGGCGATGGATACGACCAGTCGCAGGTTGGAGCGAATCATTTTCCGCTTGGCATTGCGACCGCGACGCATTTGTCGCTTCATTTGCCGTTGGCTCAAACCGGCAGCTTTCGCCAGTTCGGCATTCGTCGGAGGGCGATCGTATTCTTCTTCGAGTTCTTCTCTAAGGGATTTGATGCGTACGAAGTCTTGGACGCGACGCGCCAGTTCTAACTCTTCGTGATCCTTAAGGAGCGGATACCGCGCCATCTCCTTAAAGAACGCTCCTACAGCGTCATCTCCCTTTGTTTTCTCATACCCCGACGATTGTTCCGCCGCGATCGCCGTGGTGTCGTCGGATTTCGCCTGATTTTTGGGTTTGGTTTGGGTTTGAATGTTGTTATTGGGGCGATCGCCCTTTTGTTGGTTGTCGTCTTCCTCTTGGGTCTGAGTGGGGGTGACTGTAGGCATAGTCGTAGTCGCGCTGACCAATTGAGATACCTCCCGATCGATTCTGCTTTGCACTCCAAGCGAAAGCCGTTCGAGCTGATTTGAGCAACAGCTTCCCTAGCGTGCCAGCGTATTTCTTAATATAACTTTTCATATGTACAATGTCAAGACAAAAACAGCCTTGGCAATGGGTCGGTATCGACCTTCGCAAGCGGGATCCGCGAAATTACGGATACGGGGCTGGCACTTGGGATGGAACGGCGATCGCTGCGATCTGCGAGGGAGTCCACCCGGTAAAATGTCCGGTTGCGGCTCGCAAGTCGTCCTTGATACGCTGCCTTTATTGTCTGCCAGCCATCGCCATGCTGGCATCTATCCAAAGCGAGAAAAAATGCCTACTCCCGCAGTAGATCGATTTCCCAAACGGTTGGCGCAACCGAGATCGCCTTACCATACAACCGCGCGATCGCCCCAGTGGGTGGAGGTTTTGGTCGATTGTCCGGGAACCCAGGGGGTATATGCCTATCGGCTGATGCCCGAGTTAGTCGTAGAATCGGGAGATATCCTCAGCGTGCCGTTTGGTGCCTCGCAAGTGGGGGCGATCGCGCTGCGGGTAACCGATCGCCTGCCCGACGGTCTGGACGAGGCGAAGGTGCGCCCGGTGGAAGAGGTAATCGCTCGCGGTTTCTTCGCACCCGGATACTGGCAGTTAATCGAGCGAGTGGCTGCATACTATCGCGTTCCGTTAATGCAAGCGATCCGGGTAGCGCTTCCACCGGGGTTGTTGGGGCGATCGCAACGGCGGGTTCGGCTGAATCGAGACGCCATCCCTGCCGGTGCGGAGGTCTTTATCAGCAATCCCGCCCGTCAGGTGCTAGACTTCTTAGAACGATCGCGCAGTGGCGACTACACCTGGCAATACCTGCAACGGCAAGTCCGGGGGGGCGATCGCGCCTTGCGAGAATTACTCAAACGCGGTTGGATCGACAGCTACCTGGAAGCTCCCAGAACTGCCAAACCCAAACGCCAGCAAGCGATCGCGCTCGCCATGTCCGGCACAATTGCCGATTTAGACCTGACCCCGCGCCAGCAAGAACTCCTCATCCTGCTGCAACGTCGCGGCGGCGAGATGTGGTTGAGCGACCTGTTGCGAACCGCACGTACCAGTCGGGGAACGGTCGAAGCACTGGTTCAAGCGGGATGCGTCGTTATCGAGGAACGGGAAATCTTGCGAACGGCGAGCGGATTAGCTGTCGAAGGCGACGCGCCCAAAACCCTCACCGACGCGCAAGCCAACGCCCTAGACACGATTAACCGCCAGAGGAACTACACTCAAATCCTCTTGCACGGCGTCACCGGATCGGGCAAAACAGAAGTTTACCTGCAAGCGATCGCTCCCGTGCTGCAACGGGGAGAATCGGCATTAGTCCTCGTTCCCGAAATCGGACTGACCCCGCAACTGACCGATCGGTTTCGCGCCCGCTTTGGCGATAAAGTCTGCGTCTATCATAGCGCCCTGTCCGACGGCGAACGCTACGACACCTGGCGACAAATGTTAGGGGATCGGGCGCAGGTGGTCATCGGAACGCGATCGGCAATTTTTACCCCCCTCCCCAACGTAGGGCTGATCGTCCTCGATGAAGAACACGATAGCAGCTTCAAACAAGATCGTCCCGCCCCCTGCTATCACGCGCGAACGGTAGCTCGGTGGCGCGCCGAAATCGCCGACTGTCCCCTCCTGCTGGGATCGGCGACCCCCTCCCTCGACAGTTGGATCGAAACCACCTCAGATCGTCCCCAAACTGCCTATCTCAGCTTACCCGAACGAATTTACGCCCGTCCCATGCCTCCGGTGCAAGTGGTCGATATGCGATCGGAACTGCAACAGGGGAATCGCTCCATTTTCAGTCGCTCCCTACGAGAAGCGATCGCGCAATTGCAAGAGAACGACCGACAGGGACTGCTATTTATCAACCGTCGCGGACACAGCACCTTCGTCTCCTGTCGCAGTTGCGGCTATGTCATCGAATGTCCCCACTGCGACGTCTCCCTGTCCTACCACTACACCCACGAAGGCGCGTCCCAACTGTTGCGCTGTCACTATTGCGGTTACAGCCAATTGCATCCCCAACAGTGTCCCGAATGCGATTCGCCGTACTTGAAATTCTTCGGAAGCGGGACGCAACGGGTCATGCGGGAGTTGGCGCGAGAGTTTCCCCAGTTGCGGACGTTACGGTTCGACAGCGACACCACCCGCACCAAAGGCGCTCACCGCTCCCTGTTGACCCAGTTTGCCAATCGGGAGGTGGATTTACTGGTCGGGACGCAAATGCTGACCAAGGGGTTGGATTTACCGTCGGTCGGATTGGTGGGAGTGGTCGCCGCCGATGGATTGTTGCACCTGTCGGACTATCGCGCCGCCGAACGCGCCTTTCAAACGTTGACCCAGGTCGCCGGACGTGCGGGAAGAGGTGACGATCCCGGACGAGTCATCGTGCAAACCTATACGCCGGATCATCCGGTGATTGAAGCGGTACGCCGCCACGAATACGAACCGTTTACACAAGCGGAATTGGAACAGCGGGAAGCGTTGAATTATCCGCCCTATGGAAAGTTGATTTTATTGCGATTGAGCGGGTTAGATGAAATGGAAGTGCAACAGGTGGCGCAAGAATTCGCGGCACAATTGGAACCAGAGGACGAGGAAACGGCGGGTTACGAATTACTCGGTCCCGCACCGGCGCCGGTGAAGCGGGTGGCGCGTCGGTTTCGGTGGCATATTTTGTTGAAGTTGGCGGAAACGGAGGTGCGATTGCCGGATTTGGAAGGTTTGCGATCGCGCTGTCCTCGCCATATTAGTTTGACGATTGATGTGGATCCGCTAAATTTAGGGTAATAGGATTGATGAGTTGGAGCGCGTGCTGGCGCGACGCAGCTAAAACACGGAATTGGAACTCGAATCAAATTGCTCCAACTCCGCCGCAACTGCCCGAGAAAATTGTTGGCAAATCAGATCGTCATCGCACACAAACGTTACTCGTTCGGGCGATAGATTTAAACTCAGAAATTCTGCCACTTCGCGGGCGGCAATTTGGGCGGCGCGATCGCTCGGAAACTTGCCTCCTCCCGTCCCAATCGCCGGAATCGCAAGCGATCGAATCGAATGTTTTTGCGCCAGTGCCAAACTATTGCGATAGCATTGAGCCAGCAATTCCTCCGCTCCCTCCTGACGCCGATTGTTCGGAGCGACCGTGTGAATGACCCACTGACACGGCAAATTGTACCCACCCGTCAGTTTGGCTTCGCCGATCGCGCAGGAATCGAGTCGCTCGCAGGCTTTAACCAATTTCGACCCAGCCGCGCGACGGACGGCGCGATCCACGGTTTTCCCGCCCCCCAGCCACGCTCTCCAGCGCGATCGCGGTTGGTTTAACGCTCGATGGGTGGGATTGACGATCGCCTCGACCGATTGCTGGGTAATGTCTCCCCGAATCACCGAAATCCGCTCGCTCAGGGGAATCCCGGACTCTAGAGTGACAATGCGGCGAATCTCAATCACGGCATCGCGATCGACCCCTAACAAATCCGCCATGCGATCGTGCAGTTCGATTTCCTTGGCGTCAATGGTTCCGTCCGCTTTCGCCAGTTCCCACGCCAAACACAGCAGCAGTCGGCGTTTTAGCTGGACCTTCTGAGGATTGCGATCGCGCAGTAATTCCGTTTGCAGGATTTCGTCGAAACTGCTCTGACGCTCGAGCGCCCCGTAAACCCGCTGGCGATCGCCCTCAAGTAAACTGGGATTGTCCAATAACTTGTGCAAGGCGTCCTTCTCTTGCGGCGTCAGCACCCCATCCGCCCACACCATCGGGAGCGCTGCCATTAAAATATCCGCCAAAAACGCGCTCATTTTGCGCTGTTCGCCCTTGGTTCGCAGGTACATCGCCCCCCGGTACACCCCCACGCTAGCCAGAGTGCCAAAGCCGATCGGGGCGGCTATCGTAAGCAGGGCGTACGTCGAAGCCCCCACCACCAACCCGCTTCCCAAGCCGACCAAGGTTTTCATCGACGTCCAAAATCCCGCTTGCACGAACAGCGAAGACGTAACGCTAGAGGTTCCCACCCCCGCGATCGTGCCCGCTGTGACTCCTTCCGCCAGCGATCCCCCCACCTTAGCCTGCGGCGTCAGTCCCTCAGTCACCAACCGCTTCAGTTTGTCTCGCTCCAACTTCCGTCCGGTCGGGGGTTGTTGCTGCCGATCGCTTAGATAAGACAGCAATCCTTGCAGTTGGCGGCTGAGATAGCGATCGAGATCGCGAAAGGCGTCCTTATTGCGATCGTATGCTTCCGCTAACTTCGGAAGCAGTTCGTCAAAGAGCACTCGCACTTTGTTCGCGAGTTTGTTCCAAGAATTTCCGAGCAATTTGGATAACGCGGCGATATCGCCCAGTAGGTCGTCTACATCTTCAGGATTATTCTGGCGCAATCGGTCGAGCCAGTACCCTTCGTTGAGAGTAAAAATAAGATCCAGCGCGGTCAAGCTAACCACTACTGCCAGCATAGCAGCAATGGCGGTCATGACAGATCCCACCACGGGCAGTATCGTTCCCGGTACGAACGAGTACGCCATAAACGTTAAAATGCCGCTGAGTAAGAGCAATCCCAGAGTTGCGTACTGTCGGGCTTGAGAGTCGGGATCGCTATCTTCGTACAACCAGCGCAATAATTTGACGTAACGGGGAATTTTCGTCAGCCGCGACAGGGTGAATCCCAGGATAATAGCAGCCACAGGGGCGATCGCACTTAAAAGAACGCTCAGGGTGGGAACGATAAACGTCGTAACAAAGGAAATTATAGCTGGCATGGCTGAGGCGAAAGGAGGTTAAACCCAGGACAATGCAGCCCCGATCTGCTTTAATTTTGCTAAATTCTTACCAAAACAGCGATCGCGACGCGCCATTGAACCGTCATTTGAGTTAGCCGCGATCGGGATAGAGCGCTCCCAACTCCACCAGAGCCAGGATCTCTACCTCGATCGCTCGATTCCAAACTGTCGGGACGCGATTATTCGGGTTCTTTTTCTCCGTCCGCCGCGTATTGCTTCAGTTCGTCCAGCGACACGTACTCCAACGCCGATGCGTGGGTCGCCGAAAGGATCGCAGGCGGTGCAACGCCATCATCGAGGGCTTCTTTCCACCGAGACGCGCACAAACACCAGCAATCTCCCGGTTTCAGTCCCGGAAAGTTAAACATGGGAACGGGCGTACTCAGATCGTTTCCCCGCGCTTTGGTATACTGCAAAAACTCTGCACTCACCCGAGCGCAGACGACGTGAGCGCCAAAGTCGCCGCCACCGGTCTTGCACTTTCCATCTCGATAAAACCCAGTCATCGGCGAGGTGCAGCATGTTTGCAGTTCGCCGCCTAGAACGTTTTTCGCCTCCGTCACGATCGCGCTATCTCCTTAAAACTCCTATTGCCGATCTTACGAAGATTGCGCTCGCGGGGGCAAGGTGAATGCGCTCGAATGTGAATGGACCCTTTGACCCAATTACGGCAAATTAAGATTTATGGCTCTGTCTAAACAAGAAACCAAACAATTGCTCGAACGCCTCATTTTTGTCTCCGAATCCCCGCAAGAGTGGGTTCAGGACGTGTGGGATATGAGTCCGACCTTGGGAGAAAGTGCGGCGAGATTGTTAGAAGCGTTTGAAGCGACGGTGGAGAGCTGTCCGGAGGAACGGTTGGAAGCACTGCTCGAAGGTCTGTATCGCGATCGCATGTAGCCGCCGCAAATTCGGAGCGGCGAATCGCCCGGTCGAACTAGAATACCAGCAGTGGGATGTACCGAGCGATCGCGCGAGTCATTGGGGACTGGCGAGTTCCGATTTCAAAATGTCTATTTCAAAATTTGCGACGCATCGGCGTGGATCAGGGCAATGTTGGGATCGCGCTGAATTGCCTGATAGTACCGCTGTTCGCGCTGCGTGCCATTTTCAGCGGGTCGCAGCAAATCTTTGGCATCGTCGAGCAATTTGTTGGCGCGGTCTAAGGTGACGGGTTCGTCTTTGGCGTCGAGGGTTTCGTCAATCTCGACGATAAACTGCGAAAACGGACGCAGCCAGCTAAACCACTCGTCGTTGATGGCGAGTTGGAAAAATTCACCCTTACTGCGAATGTGTCCGTGCTGTTGTTCGTAGACCCGTCGTTCCGAGTGCAAGAGTGCTTTGTGGAGGGTCATCAACGCGCTTCTCAACTGTCGCAAGCGTTGAAAGGGCAAATCGAGAGAAGGATTCACTGAAACCATGGGGTGTATGTTGCGATCGCTACTCGTTCTATCTTGTCATATGGATCGCGACTTTCCAGGCGATCGGGCAATCCGACAACGATTTATCTGATTATGGCAATAATTTAGAGGGGCGATCGGATGGGTCGGGACTCGGCAGCGCGATCGGGTTGAGATTTAATGACAAAAGCCGAGTAATTGTCAACCTTTTAAAGCATTTCGGGTTTAATTCAAGTCATCGAAACGTGAGGTTGAATTGATGGTTTTATGGTAAGATACACTTATTATTACTTAAAGTCGTGACTGAAATACAAGCCGAATACGATGCCCCCTGGAAAGAGGCGATTTCCAACTATTTTCAGCCATTCCTCGCCTTCTTTTTTCCAGACATTCACGCTCGCATCGACTGGCAACAACCTTATCGCTCTCTAGACCGAGAATTGCAAGAACTCGTCAGCGAATCGGAAACCGGCGATCGCCTTCCGGACAAATTGTTTGAAGTCAAACTCCTCGACGGACAATCCGCCTGGATTTTGATTCACGTCGAAGTCCAAAGTCAATACGATCGCGATTTCGCCGAACGCATTTACGTCTACAACTATCGCGCCTTCGATCGCTATCGCCAACCCGTCGTCAGCGTTGCTATCTTAGGAGACGATCGCCCCAATTGGCGACCGAGTACCTACGACTATCGCTTGGACGGGTATCGACTGAGCTTGGAATTCCCCATTGCCAAACTTTTAGACTACAACTGGCAAGACTTAGAAGCCAGCCAAAATCCCTTTGCGATTATGGTCATGGCACATCTGAAAACCCAAACCACGACCCGAAATTTACCGGAACGGCAACAATGGAAATGGACATTGGTTCGCGCCCTGCTTTCCAAAGGTTATAGTAAAGATGAGGTGGTGGATCTATTTCGGTTCGTAGACCGGATGATGGCACTACCCAATGCACTACAGCGACAATTTCAGACCGAACTTATTCGCGATCGGGAGGAACGACAAATGCCTTTCATTAGCCGCTTTGAAGAAATCGTGCAAGAAGATACCACTTTGAAAACACTCCGAGAAAATATTTTCGAAATTTTGCAAGTGCGATTTAACGAGGTTCCCGACGAGATGGAAGAGATGTTAGAGGACATCGGCGAAATTCCCACTCTCCGAGAACTGTTTCGACGAGCAATTTCTATCGGATCGATCGCCGAATTTCAACAGCTCCTGCGCGACCCGGATCGCTTATCGTCGTAAAGTTGGCGCTTGCAAACCTTGGAGCGATCGCCCTTTTTCTACTGCATCCGATCCCTTGGCTTGAATTAACACCTTAAACTTTCCCATCCCCAAGGGATCGATCAGCGAATGCAGGGTTTGACGGCGATTGAGAACGGTCGCGATATCCCGTCCCGTCGCCGTCGCTTGAGTGTCGGGATTGTCCGTCGCGGACAGTGCAGCCATGCGATCGCCAAGTCCCAACGCCATCAAAAATAACCCCTGTTGGGTCAAACCAACCGTTGGCGCGCCGCACGCTTCCCCTTGACGCTGCAATGCCGTAAAATCGACGTGAGCGGTGATATCTTGGCGTCCGATATTGATATAGGGATCGTCGTGATAGCGGTGGCGATAGTAACACTGTAGCGTCCCGCGCGATCGCTGGGGACTGTAGTAGCGATCGCTCGTATGACCGTAATCGACTGTCAGCAGATAGCCGCGATGCAACCGACGGGTGAGGTTCTCCATCCAGTCCAACGCCGCCAAATTGACTTCGCTGCGATAGCCGTCGGGATAGGCGGGAGAGGGAATTTGAATGTCAGATCGTTTGAAATAATCGGCGATTTGAGGCGTCGAAATATCGCCCAAAACTTCTTTAAATTCCAAGTCCGACCCCGAAGCGAGAGTCACGTAAACTTCGCGAAACTGTCCATCGGCGATCGCGATTTGATGTACCGGAAGCGCGTCGAACAATTCATTAGAAAAAATACACCCAGTTATCGAATTCTCCCGAATCTCTTCCAGGTCGCGCCACTGCACCGACGCACCCTGTAACTGCTGTTGCTGCCGTTGTTTCAAGGCGGCAGATTTTTCCACCACCGTATAGGCGATCGCCTCAAAAAAATCGAAATAGTGCTTGTGCAAATATCGCAAAATATCCGCCGCCAAAATTCCCTGACCCGCTCCCAGTTCTACCAGCGAAAACGGCACCGGACGGTCTAAAATTTCCCACATTTGAACGAACTGTTCGGCAAGCATTTCGCCAAAATCTGCCGACAAATGGGGAGACGTGATAAAATCACCGCGTTCGCCAATTCCCGCTCCCGTGGAATAATAGCCGTGTTGGGAATGGTACAGTGCCATTTCCATGTAATCGGCGAAGGAAATCCGCTGTTGGGACGTTTCGCGAATTCGATCGGCGATCGCTTGGCGTAATGCGAGGTTGGAATCGTCGGTCATGGTACACAAACAATGGGTCGGTCGAATTTCCAGTATCGCATTCCCTAGCCAAACCACCGACGCAAAATCGGCAAAATAAACGTAATTGGCGCGCGTCGTTCCACCGTGACTCGTACTTCAGTAGTCGTACCGGGAGAAATTTTCAGATTCGGCGGTCCCTGCGACGACGACCACGTATAACCGCTAAAGTTGGCGGGATTGCGTTGGAGTTGCGCGAAGACTTCAATTTTCGGCTCGGAAGCGAGTAAATCTTGCGCCAGTTGGGAGGTTCCCACGACACTGGTTGCACCTTCTGGAGTCACCGGAAATTCCGAAATGCTCGTCACGCTCCCGATAATTCCGCCAAATCGCTCTCGCTTCACCGTTGCGGGGGTAACGCGGACGGTCATTCCCGGTTGAATTCGCTTTCCATCGGCGATCGCAAAATAGGTAACGGCGACGAGTTGGCTTCCCGGTTGCGCCAATCTCAGGGTTCCGAGGGAGGTTCCCGATTGCACCCACTGACCGGATTTAACCGTCAGTTCGAGCAAGCAACCGGGATGGGGACTTTTGATAGTACTGCGTTGTTGGATTTGGGTTTGGAGTTGCGCGATTTCTCGTTCCAGGTCGCGAATGTCATTTTGACGAGAAACATTGGCTTGTAAAATTTCTTGTTGTAGGCGAGTTTGACGCGCGTCGAGTTCTTGGCGTTGTGCTTGTAATTGGGAAATTGTATCGAGGCGATCGCGATGTTGTTGTTGCAATTCGGTTTGTTCGACTTCTAATTGTTGCAGTTGTGCTTCTAATTCGGAAACGCGCTGCAAATTTTCTCGATATTGAAGTTCGACTTCGAGAATTCGATCTTCAGAAATGGCACCTTCAGCGAGCAAGTCTTTTCGGCGTTGCAGGCGATCTTGTAGGACTGGATCTAATTGTTTGGCGTCTTCAAGTTGTTGTTGCAAACTGGTTTGTCTGGCGGCGATCGCAGTTTGGCGTTCTTGATATAATTGCGGCGCGATCGCTTGTAGGGTGGCAATTCGTTCGTCTAAAGAGGTACGTTCTCGGGTAATCGCGGCGAGTTCCTCTTGGAGGCGATCGCTCGAAAGGGTTGTCGCTTCGCGATTTTGTTGGCGCAATTGTTCGAGTTTGGCTTGTGCGAGTTGCTGTTGTTGAATCAGTTCGGTTGGCTCTAAAGTCGCGAGAATATCGCCGGGTTCGACGCAATCGCCAGGGTTAACATTCATGGCATTTAATTGTCCCGCAACTGGCGATTCTACGGTAGCAATTCGACGGGGATAGACGAGGATTCCCCGACCGCTAGCCGTCACCGGAATGCGTCCGAATACGCTCCACAATAAGGCGATCGCGATTAAACTTCCAAGGGTCGAAAGTGCCAGCCAATCTTTCGGACGCACCACTTGCATGAGGCGATCGAGTCGTTCTGGCGAAGATAATCGTTCGAGAGATTCTTGTCGAAATGGACTTGGATCGCGCATAGTTCGTAGTAAACGCTTTAGCGTTTCCCCACATCAAGCATGAGAAAATCGCTAGATTGCCAAATAATGGAAAGGGTTTGTAGTCAACGCTTTAGCGTTTACCCAATATCCAAGAATGATTATTAAATAAAATTCATTGATAGGGAAAGCACTAAAGTGCTTACTACGAACCTATCCTTGCATTTGCTTGACCAACCAATCAAATCGAGTTCCAGCAATTGCAGTTTGCTCGAGCGTCCCCAAATCCAACTCGTCCTCGTATTCGATATCTTCTTCTAGAGATTGTCCCCGTTCGTATGCCAGCCGACCAAATCCGCGACGCATTAACCGATCGCGCAGGCGATCCACCAAAATTGCGGCGATCGCTCGATAAAATCGCGATGCAAATCCCACATCTTGCTGCAATTTTACCGACAATTGCTGTTGGGGAACGGCGAGGAGCAAACTGCGATCGGCGGTTTTAACTGTAGCAGAAGCGGTACCGGTTTCGACGAAGGACATTTCTCCCACAATTTCGCCATTGGGTAATTTTGCCACTTCTTTGCTCACTTTTTCGTCCCCTTCTCCCACTGTAATCCATACGGAGAGCGTCCCTTCAATTAAAATATACAGTGCTTCTACGGCTTCGTTTTGAGTGATAATTGTCGTTCCCGGTGCGGGAGTTTCTCGCCGTCCGATACTCAGCATCCAATCAATATCGCGATCGTCTAATACGCTAAAGACAAATAACACTTTTCGCAGAGCCGGACCGGGAACGATTTTACTGCGAACTAAGAGTGCCGAAATACCGCGCAATCGATAGGACGTAATGGCAGCAAGGGTTTGATAAAATCGAGCGGCAAAAGCAACATCGCGGCGCAGTTTGAGGTTGAGTTTTGACCAAGGAAGTGCCAAAATCCGAGAAGGCGCGATCGCGCGAACGGTGGCGGAGGCGGGAAAGTTATCGATAAACGACATTTCCCCAATCAGTTCTTGCGGCGAAACAGTTGAAATTTCAACTTTTGAGGTCATGCCTTTCTCGGTGGATTGAGAGACGCAGACGGAAAATTGACCGTCAAGGATGAAATAAAGGTCGCGCAGGTGTTGTCCCTCTTGAATTAATTCCTCTCCCTCTGAGAGCGTTCGGACTTGACTTGCTGAAATAATCCAATCGCGATCGCTGTCGTTTAGGACGCCTAATTTTGCTAGAGTTCGATCCATTTTTCTCGTTAATACTCTCGTGTTCTCCAACTCACACTCGCGTTTTATAAAACTAGCTAATCATTAGGGAATCATTAACCGCAGAGTATAGAACCGATCGCGCTGGTGTCTAAATCCGAAGCTTCAAAACACTGACCGGGTCGCACAAATCCCAAGAATCCATCTCGCCGCGCATCCGGCTTGGTTCCCGGTTGATAGTGATACAGCCACATTTTATTGCGAATTTGTTTGGGTAAAGTAACTAATTCATCGTAATGGGCGTGAACCGTGCTTTTGGATGAACTTGTTTCGCAATCGTGAAAAATAACGTCAGCTTGCTCGAACCACGTCCACAAGCGATCCGGACAAAATTGTGAATCCGATGTATAAAACACTTTTACGCCATCGAAGTTGAAAAATAAACCGTAACTGAGCATTTCCGAATCGCGATCGACAATGTGAACGGCGGGAACTAATTGGAAGCGAGTTTGATGCCACGTGAATTCTCGGGACGAGTGAATTGCATTTACCCTAAAATAAGTCTCTAGATCTGCGACATCCCCTTGGATCGATCGCATCCCACCCGATAAAACGCTATTCCACAATTCCGGTGCCAACTCGTGACTTAAATAGAGATTGGGACGATCGCAGCGAGGGTCGAATTTCGTGCTAAACCCGATATATTCCAAGCCGCCAACGTGGTCGCCGTGGAGGTGGCTGATGTAGATATCGGTCGCGTCGAGATGGGAAAATCGGGCGGCTTTGAGGGAAAAGCGAATATCCGAACCGCAGTCGATGAGGAGTTTGCGATCGCGATCGTCGATTAAGAACAGATTGGATTGAAAATTTCCATCTTCGAGCGTAAAAGCAGACCCCGTTCCCAAAAACAATAATTTCATACTATTTTGCCTCGTAATTTGATGCCGCGACGATCGGGCGATCGTTTCTTATTTTTTATACAACTACAAGTTTTCCCAACGATCGCGCGATTCCCAGTTTGCAAATTTTATCTTGTTTTAGCACAACATCCTTGATAAAGGCGATCGAAAGTGGCTGTAATTTCTGGCGACATCGATGTAAAACGAATATAAAAATTCGCACTACCGTTGGAGCCATGAGTCACCTTGGCATAGAATTCCCCATCCGAGCCTTCCGGTTGCCACTCAGCGGCGAGTTGAACCTTTAAATTGCTCAAGGGAGGCATAGAAATCGGCGATCGCACTTCTGCACCCCGCTGCGAAAGCTGCACCAGATTACCCGCTAACCGCGACTCGCTAATATTCTTGCCTTCGAGCGGCGCAAACGTAATTCCAATGCTGTCGTCCAATGGCAACCAAATTTCTTCATCGCTTGATAAATATAAATCGTACTCGCCGCCAATTCCGACGATCGAATAAATCGAGATTGGTTCCTTGACCCCCTTGGGAGAGACTTGTTGCGCGCCATCGATTTTGAGGATATCGCCCACTTCAGCGCGGGTCGATTCGGAAATTAAAATTTGTCCGCCCACGGTATAAGATTCAATCCGGTAAGTCAGGTTGACTTGACTGCCCACAACGCCATATTTGGTTCGTTTTTGGGAGCCAATATTGCCAACCACCACTTCTCCGGTATTAATTCCAATTCCCATTTCTAAATCCGGCAAGTTTAAGGCTTGCATTTGTCGATTCACGCCCGCCATTGCCTGTTGCATCGAAATCGCGCAAGCCACCGCTCGTTTCGCATCGTCATCTCGTTGGGTCGGCGCGCCAAACAGCACTAAAATGCCATCCCCCATAAATTCGTCGATGGTGCCTTGATGGTAAGTAATCGCATCCGCCATCGCTTCAAGATAGATATTGAGAATCGAAACCACCCGTTCGGGAGGTAAGCGTTCGGAGAGGGAGGTAAAGCCGCGCAAGTCAGAGGTAAGAATGGTAATTTTGCGCCGTTCGCCCCCCATTTTTCGCCCTTCTGGCGTTTCGAGTAGCGTCGCAACCACTTCATCGGTGAGGTAGCGACCGAAGGTGTGGCGAATGTCGGCGGCGGTGCGAGCGATGTAGGCAGTAATCGCCACGGTGGAGCCAGCCAATGCCAGAAGTGGCGGCACCACGGGAATCCACCATCCCCCCTGGACAAAGGCGACATAGGACATCCCGATAATTCCGCCCGCGATCGCGATTTGAGGGAATATCTTGCCAACCCCTCGATGATACCGCCACCGCCAACTCGCAATTGCGCCGAGGGTGGAGATGGCAAAAATCCACAGCCGTTCTACAGGCTCCGACCACGTTTTAATGAGCGCGCGTCCGTCTAAGGTGGCGCTGATAATGTGGCTGGTGAAGTTGGCGTGGATTTCGACGCCAGCCATTCGTTGGGGAATGCCGGCAATGGTACTGCTGTAGGGGGTGTCGAAGTAATCTTTGAGACTTTCGGCGGTCGAACCGATTAACACAATGCGATCGCGCATTAGATCGGGAGGAATCTCGCCGTCGAGGACTTGGTTGACCGAAACAGTTTTAAAGCCACCGTGTTGGGTGCGGTAGTTCACTATAATCTGATAGCCTGCGTCGTTGGCGCGCGCGTAACCGCCATCGTTGGAGTTAAACGGCGGAAAAACGACATCGCCGAATGTCACCCATTGCCGATCGTCTTCGGTGAGTGCGGGTTGAATATCGAACGTTTCCAAGTAACGCCGAGCCAGTTCGAAGGCAAGGCTAAAAGCAATTTCTTGGGTGTCGGGATCGGTGAGATAGAAAAAACCCCGGCGAACTTTACCATCGGCATCCCGGGGTAAATCGTTGACGCTCACCTGACCCAATTCTTGTAAGACAGAGGAAGCTTCGACGGAATGGTTGAGATCGTCGCCAACGGCTTTGCGAATTCCCACGAGGTTGGGGGTCGAGCGGTAAACGCGCACGAGTTCGTCGTGTCCCGGCGGTTCGGCGACATCGCGATATAAATCCAGTCCGATGACGCGCGGTTGCTGTTGTTTAATCGCCGTTAGCAATTGGGCGAGAGTCGCATCGCTAATGGGCCAATCTTCTTGAATATCTTGCTCGGTTAAACCGACAATAACAATGCGATCGTCGAGGGGTTGGGACGGACGGGCGATCGTCAAATAATCGAAGACGGTAAGTTCGAACCCTTGTAACAATCCTGCCAAGCGCAGTGCGATAATCGCGATCGCCACGCTGGGAGCGACAATCCATACTCCCCGCCATTCCCACAGTCTTTGTTTGAGCTTTAATCCCATCGCTTGCCCCACACCGAAACGTTTCGACGAAATCGATAAACCAACGCGATCGCCGCATTCGTCACAGCGATCGCGCCAATTTTAACTTCTCTTATTCGCGATCGGGAGTAGCGGTTTCGTTGACTGGAGTGGTCCGACCTTCACCCTCGGATACGGAACAACAATCAATCGTCGGTTGCGCGGCAATTTCTTCGAGTCCGACGGAACCGAGTAAGGTATTCCAACTGTCTCTTGCGGCATTACTGGGCGAAGGCGATCGCATTAAATTGGCTAAGACGGTAATCGAATCTTGCCAAATTCCGTTTTCGGCATATGCGTTGGCTTGCTCGATGGGTTTGGCTTTGTCGAGTTTTTGGGTTAACTCGGCTTCCGGCTCGACGCGCTCGACCCAACCTTCGACCACCGCATCTTCTTCGGGACGTGCGGGATTGCACCGCAGCGCTAAATACCAGTGGTAGAGTTTTCCAGATTCGAGTTCGGGAATGTCTTCGGGCAATTTGAGACTGATAATCCCCGGCTCCTCTGGAACCTCAAACCACGTTTCGTAGATAGAAACTTCTTGAATGCCGGTTTCTGTCTTTTCTTCGTAAAGTAGTAAAAATTCTCCCCGTCGCGCCTCAGTTTCCGGGAGATACCAATGGAAGCTCGGATGTCCCGAAACCGTTAGTCCGAGATTGGTGGCTGGCATTAGCGAGACAATCCCGCCACACACCGACCCGCGAGAGGCTCCTCCCAAGGTCGACGGAGGCGCACCGCGATCGGGTGGATTGAAGTTGCTGCGCGTGGCACCCCCGACTGTGACTGGCGGCGTACCGCGATCGGGCGGATTGAAGACTTGGGCGAGAAGGCTCGTTGGCGCGCCGGTCGGCGATCCCGCTTGCGCTCGCGCTTCAGTCCCGGACAATCCGACCAGAGCGACTGAAACAATACTGAGGGGGAGAAGGGCTTTTTTCCAAATCATCATATAACAACCTTCCAAATTAGAAATTAAGTACAATTGCACGTGCTGAGTTTAAAAGGCGATCGGCTTGCAAACCACAGCAATTTTTCTCGATTGACGAACCCCTACCCCAATAGTTTCTCGATACGCATACGAGCTTCACAGAAATCGTCTGACCAAAATTCGAGCGATTGAACTTCTGCCGTTCAAGTCCAGTTTAATCGAGGCAAGACCGAGATGTCGATAGTTGCTGAATCGAAGGTGCGATCGCCTCAAAAAAACAAACTACTCGCGTAGAAAAACTAAACTACTGTAGAGATGAAATGCCGGGTCCCACGGCGTCGGCTGCGATCGCGCCACGTCAATATACGCCGGAATTCGACTGAGGGTTTCGGGATATTCGACAGTCGTCTCGCCAAAGGGCGCAAACTCCAACCACAGGGGCGCGTCGCGGGTATATTGCTCGATGCGATCTAATAAATGGTTCCACTTGAGACGAATGGTTCCCGTTTTTAATCCCGCATCGGGAGAGTCGGGGGTAAAATCGATTCCTTGCTGAAATTGGTAACTGCAATCGCACAGCCGCAAAATACAATTGCGTTCGGGAAGATGCAAATCGTAAACTTGAATAAAATCTTGACGTTCGGTTTTGCGCTGAATTTGCTTGGACTTATTGGAAATATGAGGATTGTATTGCACTACATCTGCAAAAACGGGCAACAATCCTTTCACCCGCTGGGTCACTTCCGACCACTTAAATGTTAATTTTCCGACGCGATCGCTCTCGTCCCGACACAGCACTTCAGCCTGGGGCGTCATCTTTTCAAAAGTATCGATCCGAAACACGCGAATCTGCTTGACCCGTTCCAAAGATACCCAAAACACGGGAATCTCGGCATCGCGCAATTCTTTCCCGTACACCCCCAATTCCCCGAACGAACCGATGCGATAGAGCCGCCATCCCCGACCGGGGAGTTGCAACCGCGCGGTATAGGGATCGAGTTGCATGATGCGTCCGAACGATTTAGCTAACTCGCCTCTGCGATCGCGATCGATTGCCTCTAAAATCAAGACGCTGAGTTCGGCATTGCGCGGGTCGGCTTGAGCTTGAGCGATCGCTTCCTCCCGTCGCTGTTTCTCCAAATTTTCCAACCGCTGCAACCCCTGACGCGCCTGAGCCAGCAATTTCGGAATCGTCGTATTTCGCAGCAGTTGGCGGTAAACTTTTTCCGCCGCTTCGACTTTATCGCTCGCTTCGTACAGCCGTCCCACGTACAGCCGCACCCACGGATCTTTGGGCGAACTGCGGTGCAGTTGCTTCAGGAGTCGAGAGGCGGTGCGATAATCTTGGCGCTCGAAGGCGGCGGCAACGTTGGCGAGGGTTGGCTCCATAAGCTTTGGGATTGGGGGATAGGGAGAAAGCACTTAATGGGTTTCGATCGCCCCTACAATGAGGGAAAGGGCGACCATCGGGGCGGTAGCGGCTCGGAGAATGCGCCGTCCCAGGGAAACGGGTTGAAATCCAGCGGCGATCGCGATGTCGATTTCGGCATCCGTCCATCCGCCCTCGGGACCGACGGCAATAGAGATGGATTTAGATTGCCCGGATTCTGCCAATAAGCGATCGAGCAAGTGGGGAATCTCGCCGCGCGCCAGACACAGATATCGCTGCGAGTCGTTCTCTGTGCCAATCGCCGTCGCAAACGGTTGGGGATCGCGGATCGTGGGAATGAATTGGCGTTCCGACTGTTCGGCAGCTTCCCGCGCGATCCGCCGCCAGCGTTCGATTTTATTGGCACTCGGTCGCAGCACAGTGCGATCGCCGATCGCGGGAAAGATTTCGCTGACGCCGAGTTCGGTGGATTGGCGGACGATATCGTCGAAGGCACTCCCTTTGGGAAGGGCGACAATGGCGGTTATGGCGATCGGGAGTTCGGTATCGACGGCGAGGGATTCGATCGCGATCGCCGAGAGTTGGGCATTCTCCATTTCTAACCCCGCCAGCCACCACTGTCCTCGTCCGTCCATGGCAATAAAGCGATCGCCCGGTTGCAGCCGCAACACCCGCCCCAGATAGTGCTGTTGCTCTGGAGCCAGGTAGATGCGAGAATCTTGCAGTTGAGACGGCGCGATCGCCAATCGCTGTAACTGGGACATACCTGAAATCTGAGATCGTTATAGCATTTTCTAGATTACTGAAGGACGTTTTTCTAGTGCCCGTTCTGGCTGCAACCGAGTTTGCCAAAATGTTAAGAATTTCTAAAAATTGTCAAGCCGCCAGAGGGCTGAGAACGGGGTTGTTTCAGAATAGCAAGGTCTATCAGGGAAATTTGACGGTCAGTGCCAATGTATGTTATTATAAAGATATAAAGAATAAATCAAGGTAAGGTGGGAGGGGTTTCGTTATTTTTGTTAGACGCGAAGTCAAACATTTATCTTATCCAATTACTTGATTAAAAAGCCAACATCACTTCAACCATCGATCGCCCGAACCCCAAAGCCAACATTGCTCTCCCGATCGCCCCGACAGAAGTGATAGAATGCCAACACCTCGAAGGGCTAGATTCAGATCAAAGGTTTAACTGTGGTTCGAGCACCCGTATCGACTTCTAACAAGTCTTTCCAATTTCAAATTCCAACAGACTCCCCGGAACAACTGCGTTTCTGGCTAGACGCTCTCGCCGATCGCATCATTGCCGGAGAGCCAATCGACAAACCAGAGGCGATCGCCCTGAGCGAAATTGAGGGGCAAGATAACATTTTGTTACTGTGCGAAACTGCCGATCGCGTTCGCCACGCCTGCTGCGGCAATACAGTAGATCTGTGCAGTATCGTCAACGTCAAATCCGGGGGATGCTCCGAAAACTGCGGCTTTTGCTCCCAGTCGGCGCACCATCCCGGTAAAGACTCGCCAGTTTACGGACTCAAGCCCACCGAAGAAATTCTCGCTCAAGCCAAAGCAGCGGAAGCGGCGGGTGCGAAGCGGTTCTGTTTGGTCTCCCAAGGGCGCGGTCCCAAATATCAAAGTCCCAAATCTCGGGAATTCGAGCAAGTCTTAGCAACCGTCCGTCGCATTATCGACGAAACCGGGATTAAACCCTGTTGCGCCTTGGGCGAAGTCACCCCCGAACAGGCGCAGGCGTTAAGCGAGGCAGGCGTAACGCGCTACAACCACAATTTAGAAGCCTCGGAAAACTTTTTTGAAAATATCGTCACCACCCACAGTTGGCGCGATCGCGTCGAGACGGTGAAAAACCTGAAAGCTGCTGGCATTCAAGCCTGCACCGGCGGCATTATGGGCATGGGCGAGAGCTGGGAAGATCGCGTGGATCTGGCACTGTCGCTGCGGGAGTTAGAAGTCGAATCCGTCCCGCTGAACCTGCTCAATCCCCGCGAAGGCACGCCACTGGGCGATCGCAACAAACTGGATCCCTACGAAGCCCTCAAGGCGATCGCGATTTTCCGCCTGATCCTACCCGATCGGATTATCCGCTATGCCGGCGGTCGCGAATCGGTCATGGGCGAATTGCAAGCGTTGGGATTGAGAGCCGGGATTAATGCCATGCTGATCGGACATTATCTCACCACCTTGGGACAGCCTCCCGAGCGCGATCGCGAAATGCTCGAATCCCTCGGACTCAAAGGGGGCGAAGCTCCCGTTCCCGGTCGAACCGAAGCGAGTTAGGGGAACTTAAATCGGGGCGATCGCCTCTGTTAATATAGATCTTTTGGCGAGCGAGCGATGGGGAAACCTCCCAGTTCGCTCGTTTTGCCGTTTCGCCGCCGCGTCCCCCATCGACATGAATGCATTGACCGAATTTCTCTGGGCATCAATCGGCTTGCTCCTAACCATCATCGGAACGCTGATCGAAGCTGCAATTTCCAATCCCCCTTGGCAATGGGGCGATCGCGGATTTCAAATTCACGCTTTGGGCGTTAGCTATCAGATTGGTGCCGTTTTATTCGTCGGTTGTTTGGGGGGGAAAAATGCCGCGACTTTATCGCAAATTGCCTACGTAATTTTAGGCTTAACGCCGTGGTTTCCCATCTTCTCGGAAGGGGGAGGATTGGGGTATTTAAAACAGCCGACATTCGGCTATATTTTAGGATTTATTCCGGGAGCTTGGATTTGCGGTTATTTGGCATTTCAAAAACCCGCTCGCTTGGAATTTTTAGCATTTAGCTGCACGAGCGGATTGGCAATTATTCATTTATTTGGATTGGGTTATCTCGTGGCGATGTATGCCATCAGCCGACAGTGGCTAGAAGCAGCAGCGATGTATTCTTGGTACCCGCTACCGGGACAATTGGCGATCGTTTGTGCGGTCGCGGTCGTCGCGTATATGCTGCGTCGGGTTCTATGTTATTGAATGATAAGGGTGAGCATTGCCGATCGCGGAGCGATCGTGCCAATCCATTGAAACCAACAATGCCCACCTTTCCCGATTTCATCGATTAGGAAGGACAAGGATAATATAGCAGCGATCGCTCGTGTATTAACAATCCAACCGGATCGAATAATTTGGTAGGGGCGGTTCGCGAACCGCCCCTACGCGGCGCAGATCCACATGGCACCGTCGCCATCTCGCGGTAAATAGCCGAGGGCGCATTGCTATAGGAAAAACGAATCATGAAAGAAGGATTTGGAGACCCAACCCCTACATTTCTTCCTATCCCCCCATCCTAAAACAGGGAAACTAACGCACCGTTTCCAATCCTCGGGTCTTGTTCAAGAAGCGATCCGTAAAGATACTCATCACCGTGCGCTTGCGGATCGAAATATTGGCATTTACCGCCATCCCCGATTGCAGTGGAATTTCCTTATCGCCCACTTCAAACGCCTGGCGATCGAGTTCGATCGTTACCGGAAATGCGTAGAACTGACGAGTTTGCGTCGGTTCGAGTACGTCTTCGCCAATCGAAACCAACTCGCCGGGAATCGTACCAAACTCAGTGGCGGGGAAGGCATCAAATTGCAATTCCACCTCCATCCCTTCTCGCACGAAACCGATATCTTTATTGGTCACGTAAACCGAAGCCACCAATTTGGTATTCGGCACAATTTTCATCACCGGTTCCGTATCGCGCACCACGAATCCCTCGGCATTCGGTTCGAGGTCGAAGACCACGCCATCGACCGGAGCGCGAATTTCTTGATAGTCCAATTGTTGTTTGGCGCGGGTCAATTGACTGTCGAGCCGCGTCATTTGTTTTTGGTTCTCGGCGATGCTCTGACGCAGTTGTCGCTCGTTTGCCGAAACCGTATTTTGCAGTTGCTCTCTGGCGCGATCGATCGCCACGGTGAGGCGCTGTTCTTCATCCGTCAGGCGATTGAGTTCAGCTTGTCGGGCAGAAATATCGTCGCGAATCGCTGCAATTTCCGACTGACGCGCCGCAATTTCATCTTGACTCGCCAGCACTTGCGCTTGGGTTTGGGCAATCTCGTTTTGACGGGTAATCACCGCTTCTTCGCGGGAGAGCACCTGCTGTCTCTGGCGAATCACCTGTAACTCCGAAATCGCCCCTTCATCCGCCAGCGGCTCTAACCGTTCTTGCAGCGCGCGATCGGTCTCTTGCAATTCTTGGGCTTTTTCCTCGCGCTCTCTCGCCTTTGCCAGCCGTTGCTGAGAAGTGACGAGCTGGTCGCGAGCCGTCGCCAGTCGAGATTGAGCCATCGAGAGGCGATCGCGCGCGCTGGCAATGCGATCGCGGGTGGCTTGCAGCTGACCGCGAACTTGCTGGCGCTGCACCTCCAGCTCTTGCACCTGCAACCGGGCGGCTCGTTCTTGCGATCGCGCCTCACTCAGGCGAGCGTCGAGCAGTTGGCGCTGGTTGAGGGCAAAATCGTTATTCGCCACCTCTTCCAAGCTGTACTCGCCCACCTGAGTGCGGTAGACATCGTTTTCGGTATCGAGTGCCTCTCTAAATTGCTCCAGCGACTCGACATCGGCTCTAGACGCGGTGGAATCGAGGGTGATGAGCAAATCGCCCTTTTTGACGCGATCGCCCCCTTCTACGTGAATTTTGCGCACCACGCCGCCAATGGGAACTTTAACGTCTTTTAAATTCCCTTTCGGTTCCAGTTTCCCTTGAGCGGGGACGGCTTGCTCGATTTTAGCCACCGACGCCCAAATCAGGGCTGAAGCGGTAATGCCAACGATGAGCCAAATAAAGACTCGCGACCAGATGGCTGGTTGCTCCAGAATGACGGGTTGGTCAGAAGAAAGTGCTGTTTCGCTTTTCATGGCGATCGCTCGCTGGTAGATAGGTCGTCGTTGGGTTGACTCAGAAGGAGAGATGCACCGAGGCTAAACCGTCGTTTCCTCTCCGTTAGCGTACCCAGACAATTTTAATGACGAAAAACAAGTTACAAAAGTTACAACTGAGCTTCTTGTTGCTGGTAGAGACAGTAGTAGCGCCCTTTGAGCTGCATCAGTTCGTCGTGACTGCCCTGTTCGACCACCGCACCGTCGTCCATCATCAAAATCACGTCCGCACTTTTGACCGTAGACAGTCGGTGGGTAATGAAGAACACCGTGCGATCCTTAAACCATTCAATCAAATTTTGACACGCCAAGCGTTCGGAGTTGTAGTCCAGAGCGCTGGTGGCTTCGTCGAGAATCAGCAAGCGGGGTCCTTGCAGCACGGTTCGGGCGATCGCGATCCGCTGGCGCTGACCCCCAGACAGAGAAGATCCGCGCTCTCCCACCACCGTGTTGTAGCCGTTGGGCAGACCCATAATAAACTCGTGCGCCACTGCCACCTTCGCCGCTTCGATAATTTCATCGTCGCTAGCGTCGGGATTGGTCAGGGCGATATTGTCCTTCACCGTGCCGTTAAATAGCAGCGTATCTTGCAGGACCACCCCCACTTGGCGGCGCAACGAATACAGCTCTACTTTACTTATATCGTAGCCATCGAGTTTGATCCGCCCCGACACGGGATTGTAAAGGCGCTGGAGCAGTTTCATCATCGTACTCTTACCGGAACCGCTCTGTCCGACAATCCCGACAAACGTTCCTGCCGAAAACTCCAAATTGACATTCGCCACCTGCATCGGACCGGTGGTGCCAAAGCGGAACGACACTTCCTCGAACTTCACATCGCCGTTCACATCGGGCATGGGAATATTTTCGCGATCGCTCTCATCCGCTTCGGGAGCCGCATTGAGAATGTCGCGCAAGCGTTCGATCGACATCGACACCTCTTGGAAACTCTGCCACACCTGCACGAATTTCAGCAGCGATCCGGTCACTTTACTCGAAATAATCCGAAACGCAATTAACTGACCCAAACTCAGTTGACCGTCGAGTACCATGTGCGCCCCCACCCACAACAGCAGCAAACCGGAAAGCTTGTTGAGAAATTGGGCAATGGAACTGGCAGCAGTATTGGTCAGCGTCGTTCTAAACCCGGCATTCATAAACCGAGCGTAGCGCTCGTACCACTTCCAGCGGGACTTCAGCTCGATGTTTTGCGCCTTCACCGTCTGCATTCCCGACAAGTTTTCCACCAGGAAGGATTGGGCATCGGCGTAGCGTTCGGCGCGCTTTCGCAGCAATCGCCGCACAATCGGCGAAACGAACACGATCAAGACCGCAAACAGCGGCACCGTCACCAACGCCACGGCGGTCAGCACCAAACTGTAAGACAGCATCACGGCAATATAAATCACCGAGAAAATGGCATCGAGTACCACCGTCAGCGCCGTTCCGGTTAAGAACTGGCGGATGCGGCTCAGCTCGTTCACCCGGTAAGCGATATCCCCAACGCGCCGCTGGTCGAAGTATTTTAACGGCAGTCGGAACAGGTGGTCGATCACCTCCGACCCCAAACTCAGGTCGATGCGGTTGGTGGTATCGACAAACAGATACGTCCGCAAACTCGTCAGCAGCGCCTCGAACAGGGCGATGCCGATCATCAGCACCCCCAACACGTCCAGGGTTTCGATGCTGCGCTGTCCCAAGACCTTATCGATAATCACCTGGGTCAGCAGCGGGTTAGCCAAACCGAATAGCTGCACGAAGAACGAGGCGATAAACACCTCGATCAGCACCTTGCGATACTTCTTCAGGGAGGGGAGGAACCACCAGATACTGAACTTCTCCCCCGTATCCCCTGCTGGCGGTTGCAGCAGCAGCACCTGAATTGTATCGGGGGACTCTTCCGCCAGTTCCTGGGGCGATTTGTCCAGAATCCCCACTTCCGGCACCGCCATGACAATTTCGCGCTCGTTAATGCTGTAGAGCAGGGCAAAACTGTCCTGCCACTTAATCATCGCCGGGGCGCTGAGGCGACCGATCGCCTTTCCGGGGACTTTGGCGAGCTGTCCGCTGACTCCCATCATTTGAGCGACGGCACCGCAGGCGTAGAGGGAGATTTCGCCCTTGGTTTTGAGCTGGTTGTCGAGAACCTTGCGAATAGCATCTTTGCGGAAGGGTAGGCGCAAGTGCTGGCTGAGCATTTGGAAGCACGCCAGTGCCGATCCGACCGGTCCGCGTCCTCGCACGTGGGGATAGCGGGGTGGCGGTGCCAGGGGATCCGGGGGCGGTTCCGGCGGACGTGCCGGTGCGTAGGGAATGTCGGCGTCTTCGGTTTCGGCTAGTTGTCCGCCCCCGTCCTCGTGAATTTCGTGGGGCGTCGAGAGTTGTCCCCCCGGTTCGGCGGCGGCGCGGGGCAAACCGATCAGGCGCAATCCTTTAGGATCCTTGATATTTGCCGTATCGGGGAGACTGTCGAGATCCAGGCTGCTGCCTTGGGGATTATCCGCCACGTTGCCGTAGCTAACCAACCAGAAGCGATCGCGCTCTAGGCGAGACAGGTCGGCGCGTCCGGGGAGAAAGTGCCTCACCGTGGCTTCAGGCCACAGTTGGAAGGCGAGTTCTTTCAGGTTGGAGCTGCCGTCGGCACGCCGTTGGAGTTCGAGACTGAGTAGTTCGAAGACTTCTTCAAGGGAAACGCGATCGCGCAGTGCTTGGGCAAACTCGGGGTTAGCGTTGAGGCACTCGCGAAAGGCATTGACCGGCATCGAGATACAAACGGCTTCCGTCGAGGCGATCGCGGTTTCGCAGGCAACCCCCCGAATCAATCCCGCCCAACCCAGCAGCGTTCCCGGACCGGCGATTTGCAGGCTGACGGCGCGCTGGTTGCGCTGGTCGTGACCGAGGACTCGCGCTTGCCCTTGATAGAGAATCGAGATCTGGGCGGGCATTTTGCTGCGCTCGAGGATCGGCTGACCCATGCGATAGCGAAATAGGTCGCATTGGTCGGTGAGATTTTTGAGCGCGCCGGGGCTCAGGCGATCGAAGGGACTCGTCTGAGCGACAAAAGTTGAGACTTGGGATCGAGATACGGCTTGAGTCATGAAGATATCCGTTCGGGCGATCGGGTCAACGAGCTAGAAGGAAAGGATTCTAGCTGGAAGAGAGTATCGACTGCGGCGAGCCGATTTGTTGGACTTGTTGTTTTAACCAGTTTTCAAACTGTTCGTCGAGCAAGCGACGGCGCATGGCATCGTCGAGTTGGGCGGGAATGAACTTTTCCAGTCGCACGATAATCAACCATTGAGCCAAGGCGCGCGGGGGCCATAGCTGTCCCGGCTGACTGACCGATAGCAGTTTACCGATCGCCGGGTGGGGTTGGTTGAGGGGAACCGGACCCAATAATCCGCCCGTCCGCGCTTCCGGACCTTGGGAAAATTCTTTAGCACATTCAGCAAACGATTGCTCTCCCTCTTGGATCCGGAAGTAGATTTCCTGGGCGAGTCCCTCATCTTGGGTGCGGATGAGGGAGTAGACGACGTGGTCGAGGCTGCCTTTGCGGGTAAGGAAGTAGGATTCGATTTTAGCCCCAAATCGCTTTTCCTTGTATTTCTCGATCAGGACGGGTCGCACGGCGAGATCTTCGAGTTGTTCGGGACTCATGCGATTTTCCTCCAGCCACGCTTGTCGCGCTTCGTCGGAGGTGAGTTGGTGCTGTTGTTCGAACTGGGCGATCGCGGCTTGGCGTTCCTCGTCGGTGCAGGACAACTCGGCGATCGCTTCGTCGATAATCAGCCCCCGCAAAAACTGGGGCATGAGCTGGTAGCGGCTGAGTAATGCGGGGATTTCATGGGCTTCTACGACCCGGTTGCCAACTTGGAAAACGTCTGCCAT